>NZ_JBEPBF010000001.1:0-260460 GCF_040298985.1 Streptomyces sp. NPDC001093
TTCGCCGTCCTCGACCTGCTGCTGTTCTTCCTCGCGTTCGAGATGGTGCTCATCCCGATGTACTTCCTCATCGCCCGCTGGGGCGGTGAGGGGCGCGGTCGGGGTCGGCCGGGGACGCGGCCACGGCGAGCGAGGCGACCGGCTCGTACCCGGCGATCTCGCGCATCCCGGCGCGCAGTACGAGCGCGTGCCCCGGCGGAACGCGCCGTACGCCCTCGTACGGTGTGGTGTCGCGCAGCGCGGCCGGTACGTCCGGGGCGGCGAGCAGGGCGGCCAGGTGGCCGAAGTCGAGGTTGGCCTCGATGAGGTCGGCGAGGGGCAGCGCGGCGGTGGCGTAGGCAGTGCCGCCGGCCCAGGGGGTGTGGAACACCGGGCGGGCGCCCGCGAGATCGCCGCAGACGGTGATGCGGCGGCCGACCTTGACGACGGCCGTGTAGCTGCCCGGCCAGGCCGTCAGATGGCGCAGTGCGCCCCCGCGCGCGGTGAACAGGCCGCGCCGCAGCTCCTCGTCGGAGGCGCCGCAGATGCCGAGGACGGCGATGCGGTTGTCCGCGTCGGCCTTCACCACGCGCAGCTCGTCCGGGCGCCAGTCGCCGACGGCCCAGAGCGGATCCGGGTCGCCCCACAGGAGTTGGGAGCCGACCGGGTGCAGCGTCTCGCCGTCGTAACCGGTGGCGCCCGCGGAACCGATCCCGGCGGCGCCCGCGGCGGTGCTGCTCCAACCCACCAACCACCGCATCGACGCCTCCACAGGCTGTGGACAACAGTGCACCGTACGAACCGGATCCCCATGCTGCCATGAGAGGCGCGTTGTGGAAGTGCGGCGGCACCGGCTTCGATCGAGGGAAATGCCCAGCGGGCAGGGGACGGGGGCGACTCGAATGCGCCCCCTGAACGCTCCCCCAAAACGCCCTTCACGCCCTCAAGTTGCATGGTCGGAGCACATGTCGACCACGACAGGCGGGGACTATTTTCAGCCAAATATGCTGAACGGAGCCGGACTTGAGCACGCTCCGTACAGGCCTGCGGAGCGCGTGGCGGCGCGAACACGCGCACAGTCCGGGAGGCGGGCATCGCCTCCCGGACCGGTCCGCCACCCGCGGGGATGAAGGTGGCGGTGTCCCCCAGCCCACTGGATCCAGTACAGCGGGCCGACCCACGCAAGAGCCATGGAACCGCTCCCGAGATGGCCGGAGAAGAGCGCACGGACGGGCGCACGGCCACACGCACGGGGGCACGAGGCGGCAGGCCGTGCACGGTGCGTACAGGACCGCGCTTCCGTACGGACCACAATCCCGCCAACCGGAACAATGCCCCTTAACGCTTGGGATGCGGCGAACTACGCTGGGTTTACGAATGCCGCATGGTTATGCCAGCGCGGCAGCCGTCTGTGTCGAGGGGTGGCGCATGTCCAGGGAGCAACGCGGGCCGAACGAAAAGCTCGGCGCCGTTCTCGCCCTCGCGGGAATCAGCAACGCAGGACTCGCCAGGCGCGTCAACGACCTTGGGGCGCAACGCGGGTTGACTCTTCGCTACGACAAGACCTCGGTGGCGCGCTGGGTGTCGAAGGGGATGGTGCCGCAGGGTGCGGCGCCGCACCTCATCGCGGCCGCCATCGGCCAGAAGCTCGGCCGCCCGGTGCCGCTCCACGAGATCGGCCTGGCGGACGCGGATCCCGCGCCCGAAGTGGGCCTCGCCTTCCCCAGAGACGTCGGACAGGCGGTGAAGTCGGCGACGGAGCTGTACCGTCTCGACCTCGCCGGGCGCCGGGCCGGCTCCGGCGGCATCTGGCAGTCGCTCGCCGGATCGTTCGCAGTGAGCGCATACGCAACGCCTGCCTCGCGCTGGCTGATAACCCCCGCCGACAGCTCGGTCGCGCGGGAGGCGGGCTCCGCCGAGGGCTCCGGCGCACCGATCAAAGTCGGCCACAGCGATGTGCGCAAGCTGCGGGAGGCCGCCGAGGACGCCCGGCGCTGGGACTCCAAGTACGGGGGCGGGGACTGGCGTTCGTCGATGGTGCCGGAGTGCCTGCGGGTGGAGGCGGCGCCGCTGCTGCTCGGCTCCTACTCCGACGAAGTGGGCCGCGCGCTCTTCGGGGCGTCCGCCGAACTCACCCGGCTCGCCGGGTGGATGGCCTTCGACACCGGTCAGCAGGAGGCGGCACAGCGGTACTACATCCAGGCGCTGCGGCTCGCGCGCGCGGCGGCGGACGTCCCGCTGGGGGGCTATGTCCTGGCCTCCATGTCCTTGCAGGCGACGTATCGCGGCTTCGGCGACGAGGGGGTCGATCTGGCGCAGGCCGCGCTGGAGCGGAACCGCGGGCTGGCGACCGCGCGCACGATGAGTTTCTTCCGGCTGGTGGAGGCCCGGGCACACGCGCGTGCCGGGGACGCGCAGGCGGCGGGTGCTGCGCTGAAGGCGGCCGAGGGATGGCTGGAGCGGTCCCGGGAGGGGGACAACGATCCTTCTTGGCTTGGTTTCTATGGATATGATCGTTTTGCCGCGGATGCGGCCGAATGCTACCGGGACCTGAAGGCCCCCCGGCAGGTGCGGAGGTTCACGGAACAGGCCTTGTCCAAGCCGACCGAGGAGTTCGTACGGTCGCACGGCCTGCGGCTGGTCGTCTCGGCCGTCGCCGAGCTGGAGTCCGGGAACCTCGACGCCGCCTGCGAGCAGGGCGTGCGGGCCGTGGAGGTGGCCGGTCGGATCTCGTCCGCGCGCACGACCGAGTACGTGAAGGACCTTCTGCACCGGCTGGAGCCGTACGGGGACGAGCCGAGGGTGGTGGAGCTGCGGGAGCGGGCGCGCCCGCTGTTGATGGCTCCGGCCTGAGAACCGTCACACCCGCGTTTGAAGGCGTTGTCAGTGGCGCAGTGCACTATCGAGGTGGGAGGTGGTGCAGGTGCCGGTCGGGGCCTACGACTGTGATGTGCTCGTGGTCGGTGGGGGGATCGTCGGGCTGTCCACGGCGTATGCGATCACGCGGGCCGCACCGGGCACGGCGGTCACCGTGCTGGAGAAGGAGCCGGGACCGGCCCGGCACCAGACGGGGCGCAACAGCGGGGTCATCCACAGCGGGATCTACTACCGGCCGGGCTCCCTCAAGGCGCGGTACGCGGTGCGGGGCGCCGCCGAGATGGTCAAGTTCTGCGCCGAGTACGGCATCGCGCACGCCGTCACCGGCAAGCTGATCGTCGCCACCGAGCGGGAGGAGCTGCCCCGGCTGCACGCGCTCGTGCAAAGAGGCCGGGAGAACGGGATTCCGGTCAGGGAGCTGGGCGCCGCGCAGATCGGTGAGTACGAGCCCGAGGTGAGAGGGCTGGCCGCCATACACGTCGGGACCACCGGCGTGTGCGACTTCGTCGGCGTCGCCCGGCAGCTGGCGCGGGCCTCCGGGGCCGAGATCCGCTACGGCGCCCGGGTCGTACGGATCGACCGGCGGCCGGAGCGGGGCGTGGCCGTGCTCACCTCGGGCGGAGACGTCGTACGCGCGCGCGTCCTGGTGAACTGCGCCGGGCTGTACTGCGACGAGATCGCGCGGCTGACCGGGGACGAGCCCCCGGTGCGGATCGTGCCGTTCCGCGGGGAGTACTACGAGCTGGCGCGGCCGGAGCTGGTGCGCGGCCTGGTGTATCCGGTGCCGGACCCCGCCTTCCCGTTCCTCGGGGTCCATCTGACCCGGGGCATCGACGGCGGCGTGCACATCGGCCCCAACGCGGTGCCGGCCCTGGCCCGGGAGGGGTACGGCTGGGGGGTCCTACGGCCCCGGGAGCTGGCCGGGACCGTGGCATGGCCGGGGTCGTGGGCGATCGCCCGGCGGCACTGGAGATACGGCGCGGGGGAGCTGCACCGCTCGCTGTCGAAGGGGGCGTTCCTGGAGGCGGTGCGCAGACTGCTGCCCGGGGCGGAGGCGGACGACCTGGTGCGGGCCCCTGCCGGGGTGCGGGCGCAGGCGGTGTTGCGCGACGGGACGCTGGTGGACGACTTCCTCATCCGAGAAGGGAGCCGGGCGGTGCATGTTCTCAACGCGCCGTCCCCCGCAGCGACCGCCTCTCTGCCGATCGGTCGGGAGGTCGGGCGGCGGGTGCTGTCCATGCTCGGGGCGCTGTAGTGGCCGTACCAGGGGGCTCGCCCCCGGCCCCCGTCCGCCCCCTGGTGGAGCGCCGTAAAATCGGAAGCACTGTGTCTGACTTCCTCAACGCCCCCGAAGCCCCCTCGCCGGCCCCCCACCCCCCCGGCGCGTCCATCCGGCATACCCGGGCCAAGGGGGAGCCGCGGTTTCCGGACGGTCCCAGGGCGGACCCCGCCGGGTCGCACTTCGAGCGGCGGATCCGGAGTTTCCAGCCGCGGCGCAGCCGGGTGACCTCCGGGCAGGCGGACGCGCTGCAGCGGCTGTGGCCCACGTGGGGGCTGGACATCGACGGACAGCGGGTCATCGACCTCCCCGAGCTGTTCGGGAACGACGGGCCCGTCGTCCTGGAGATCGGCTTCGGGATGGGCGAGGCCACCGCGCGGATGGCGGCGGCCGACCCGGACACCAACATCCTCGCCGTCGACGTGCACACCCCAGGTCAGGGCAATCTGCTGGCTCTCGCCGACCGCAACGGGCTGTCCAACGTCCGTGTGGGCAACGGGGACGCGATCATCCTGCTCCGGGAGATGCTCGCCCCCGACGCGCTCGACGGGCTGCGCGTGTACTTCCCGGACCCCTGGCCCAAGAAGCGGCACCACAAGCGGCGGCTCATCCAGCCCGAGTTCCTGACCCTCGCCGCGACCCGGCTGAAGCCCGGCGCGCTCGTGCACTGCGCGACCGACTGGGAGCCGTACGCCGAGCAGATGCTCGAGGTGCTCACCGCGCACCCCGACTTCGAGAACACGCAGGCGCGCGGCGGTTTCGCAGCACGCCCCGAGTTCCGGCCGCTGACCCGTTTCGAGGGGCAGGGACTGGACAAGGGACACGTGGTGAACGATCTGCTCTTTCGTCGCGTACCCCACCAGGACCGATAATCCGCTCCAGCCCCTCGTCCCGTCACCGTTAGGGTCGATGCCGTGGCCACCAGTCCTCCGTTTCCGACGTATCCGCCGGGTCCCCACGGCCCCGTGCCGTTCCGCCATCCGCACTGGTGGCAGCGCAGGTGGGTGCGGTACGGGGCACTGATCACACTGCTCGCGCTGTCCGGGCTCGTCATCCTGGCGCTGGTGCGCAGACAGACCGGTACCGAGGGGTTTCTCGTCGGGCTCGGTCTCGCCGTGCTGCCCGTGCCGTGGCTCATAGCGGCATTCCGGTGGCTGGACCGGGTCGAGCCCGGCCCCTGGCGGAACCTGCTCTTCGCGTTCGCCTGGGGGGCCTGCGCGGCGGCGCTGATAGCCATCGTCGCCAACAGCTTCGCGACGAAATGGATAGCCACCGCCACGGCCGATCCGGCCAGTGCGAACACCCTGGGCGCCACCGTGATCGCGCCCATCGTGGAGGAGTCCGCCAAGGCCGCGGCCGTGCTGCTGGTCTTTCTCTTCCGCAGACGTCACTTCACCGGGATCGTCGACGGGGTGGTGATAGCGGGCATCACCGCCACCGGGTTCGCGTTCACCGAGAACATCCTCTACCTGGGTACGGCCTTCGGGGCCGACCAGCTCAGCGGCGGCCGCGGCATCCCCTCCGTCACCGCCGCCACCTTCTTCGTGCGCATCGTGATGTCCCCGTTCGCGCACCCCCTGTTCACCACCATGACCGGCCTCGGCTTCGGCATCGCCGCGCTCTCCGCCGAGCGGCAGCGCGCCCGGCGGGCGCTGCTGCCGGTCTGCGGTCTGCTGCTCGCGATGAGCATGCACGCCTTCTGGAACGGCTCCTCCACCTTCGGCGAGTTCGGCTTCTTCGCCGTCTACGGCGGATTCATGGTGCCCGTGTTCGGGCTGCTGACCTGGCTCGCGATCTGGACGCGGCAGCGGGAACTGCGCACCGTGCGCGAGGAGTTGCCGGCGTATGTGCTGGCCGGGTGGCTGGGGCCGGCCGAGCCGTTCGCGCTCGGGTCGATGCGGGCCCGGCGGACGGCCCGTGACTACGCCCGGCACCACGGCGGCAAGCCGGTGGCGCGGGAGGTGGCGCGCTACGAGACGGACGCCACCTCGCTCGCGTTCCTGCGGCGCCGGGGGCGTCAGGGGAAGGCCGGGGCCGACTTCGTCGTACGGGAGCGGGAGCTGCTGGACGAGCTGTGGAAGCGGAGGAACGCGGCACGGCCGGCGCTGGAGTATGCGGCGCGGATGGCTCCACCGGTTCGGCCGATGTACGCGGCGCCGGTGCCGATGCCCACGGCGTATCGGCCGGGGTACGGCAGTCCGGCGGCGCCCTACTCTGCTTACAACCCGTATCAGTCGTGACCGATCGGGTGGCGGAGGGTATGGCACCGCCGGAATCCGCCGTCGTGGCCGAGCGCCGTTGCGGCGGAGGAATCAAGCCGGCGGGAGGGCTCAGGCAGACGCTGCCGTCAGCCGCGCCAGCTCCTCCTCCGTCAGCTTCAGGTCCGCCACGGCCAGGAGGGCCGGGAGCTGGGCCGGCGTGCGGGCCGAGGCGATCGGGGCCGTGATCGTCGGCTGGGCCGCCAGCCAGGCGAGGGCGACCGTGGCGACGGGGGCGTCGTGGGCGCCGGCGATCTCGTCCAGGGCCGCGAGGACCTTCTGGCCGCGCTCGGTCTCCGCGTACTCCTGGGCCCGGCCCGCGCGGGCGCTGTCGACCTTGGTGCCGGGGCGGTACTTGCCGGTCAGGAAGCCTGCGGCGAGGGAGAAGTACGGCACGGCGGACAGGCCCTCCTTGGCGGCCAGGTCCTGCAGCGGGCCCTCGTAGGTGTCGCGGGAGACGAGGTTGTAGTGGGGCTGGAGGGCGACGTAGCGGGCCAGACCCTCGCGGTCGGAGACCTCGAGCGAGGCCTTGAGGCGCTCGGGGCTGATGTTGGAGGCGGCGATGTGGCGGACCTTGCCCGCCTTCACCAGCTCGTCCAGCGCGCCGATGATCTCCTCGACCGGGATCTCGGGCTTGTCGAAGTGGGTGTAGTAGAGGTCGATGTAGTCGGTGTCCAGGCGGCGCAGGGAGGCGTCGGCGGCGGCCTTGATGTTGGCGGCGGACAGGCCCTGGAACTCGGGGTGCTGGCTGACCTTGGTGGCGATGACGACGCGGTCGCGGTTGCCGCGGGCCTTGACCCACTTGCCGATGATCGTCTCGGACTCGCCGCCCCGGTGGCCCTCGATCCACGCCGTGTAGGAGTCGGCGGTGTCGATGAAGTTGCCGCCGACCGCCGTGTAGGCGTCGAGGACGGCGAAGGAGGTGTCCTCGTCGGCGGTCCAGCCGAAGACGTTGCCGCCGAGGCAGAGCGGGAAGACCTGGAGGTCGGAGGAGCCGAGTGTGCGCAGAGAGGTCATGCTCTGTGCCAACGCCGGCGGTGGATGACCGCATTCCACCACCGGCGTCAGGATCGCCCGAACGGAGGCGTCAGGGGGTGAGGCCCTTGTCCCGCAGCCACGGCGCCGGGTCGATGGCGGTCGCCTGGCCGTTCGGGTGGACCTCCAGGTGCAGGTGCGGGCCGGTGACGTTGCCGGTGGCGCCGACGCGGCCGATGACCTGGCCGGTGGAGACCTTCTGCCCGACGGAGACGTTGATCGAGGACTGGTGGCAGAACCACAGCTCGGTGCCGTCGTCCAGGGTGATGACGGTGCGGTAGCCGTAGGCGCCCGCCCAGCCGGCCTGGGTGACCGTGCCGCTGTGGACGGCCTTGATGAGGGTGCCGGTGGGGGCGGCGAAGTCGAGGCCGGTGTGGTAGCCGGAGGACCACATCGCGCCGGGCTGCCCGAAGGTTCCGGTGATCGTGTACGAGACGACCGGCAGCGTGTACTCCTTGGCCAGCTCGGCCAGCCGCTTGGCCTCGGCGGCCTGCTTGGCGTCGGCCTCCGCCTTCGCCTTGGCGTCGGCGGCCTCGGCGGCGGCGGCCTGCTCCGCCTTGGCGGCCGCGGCGGCGGTCTGCTTGTCGGCCGCGGCGATCGCGGCGACGGTGGCCTTGCTGTCGGCCTTGTTCTGCTGCTGCTCGGCCTGGGCCATGATCCGGTTGCGCAGGGCCTCGCCGGCGTTGCCGCCGCCGGCGCTGTCGGTGGTCACACCGACCTTGCTGAGGCCGGTGGCGGTGGCCTGGGGCGTGTCGGAGGAGCCGCCGAAGATGTGCTCGACGGAGTTCAGGTCCGGCAGGGATATGGAGACCGGCGGCTTGCCGGTGTTGGCGCTGGCCATGCCGCCCGCGCCGACCGCGGCCATCACGCCGACGCCGAGGACGGTGGAGCTGCGCGCGAAGCCGCCGCGCTGCTTGGCGACGCGGTGCCGGCCACGGACCGGGGAGACGGAGTCCTCGGTGGGGTTCCACTCCTCCCAGGGCCCCTCCTCGGCGCGGTAGGCGCCGTAGCCGAAGGTCTCCGGCTGGGCTTGCGGGGGCACGAACGGGGCTTCTGGGGCGGGCCGGTTGGACGCCACTCGGGCGTACTCCTTTCCTTCCTCCGCCTACCGGGTTAGCTGACGGGTTCGGAGCAGGAAGGTCTCCTACGCGCGTATACCGGCCGGTATCCGCGCGATTCACCCCAAGGTGGTGGTTCCCCGGCTCCCTTGCGGGATTAGGCGCGTGCGCACGGAGCCGCCTCTTGTGGCGGCTGGGACGACCGCGCTGCGTTATCGAACGTTAATAGACCTGCGAGTCACTTTCCAAGCCGTTCGGCTTGATCATTAACCTTTTCCGAGCGGGACTTACCGGCCAGGAGTGCGGCAAATGGGGCGAGTTGGCCGCCGCTCAGGAGTCTCGGCGTTTTTGATGGTGACTCAGATGTTATGCGGAGGGCGTCCGTCCGGTCACTGTGGGTGAAGACGATCAGGTGGCGCCGGGCGGCACACCGGGTGGTGTACAGTAGAGACACAACGACGCGGGGTGGAGCAGCTCGGTAGCTCGCTGGGCTCATAACCCAGAGGTCGCAGGTTCAAATCCTGTCCCCGCTACTGAAGGCTCAGGGCCGGAATCCATGGGATTCCGGCCCTGAGTGCTTTCCGCCCCTGTACGGGACGGGCCGGGGCGGGCTCACCCCAGCAGATGCCCGTTCGGCGCCTTGGCGGGGCCCTCCAGCTCGGGCAGGACGACCACCTCCGCGCCCGCCTTCGCCAGGACGCCGCTCCCGTCGGCCGCGTCCACGAACGTGTCCGGCTCCCGCCAGGCCGTGACCACCCTGCGCACCCCCGCCCGAAGGATCAGCTCGGCACAGGGCGCGGGCCGCGAGGCCCGCCGGGCGCAGGGCTCCAGGCTGCTGTACACCGTGGCGCCGGCCAGCCGCGGATCCGCCGGGTCGAGCTTGGCGAGGGCGGCCTCCTCCGCATGGACCACTGGGTCGTCTCCCTCGCGCGAGTGACCCCGCGCGAGCTCCGTACCGTCGGCCGCGACCACCACCGCCCCCACACTGAACGCGGTCCGCGAGGGCGGACACAGCGCGGCCAGCTCGCAGGCGGTGCGCAGCCAGTGACGGTCGGCGGCGGTGGCGACGGCACCCGTGCCGGGGGCCGTGGGCTCGTAGCGCATGAGAACAACGTCCTCGATCCGGCGGGTCTCGGTCAGGCGCAGCCGGCCGGCCTGGTAGCCGCCGGGGCCGAACAGGCGGGGCGCGGCCGGGTCGCCGACGAACAGCGGCGCGAGGACCAGCTGGAGCTCGTCGGCGAGCCCCAGCTGGAGCAGCTGGGTGTGGACCGTGCCGCCGCCCTCGACCATCAGCCGTCCGACCCCGCGCACGTCGTGCAGGTGGGACAGCAGGGCCCGCCAGTCGAGGCCGGGGCCGAGCGGGACGACGTCGGCGGTGCCGCCGACGCGGCGGACGGCCCGCTCGGCGCCCTCGTCGGTCGTGTAGACGAGTTTGTCGCCGCCGGTGTGCCAGAAGTTGGCATCGGGGTCGAGGTCGCCGGTGGCGGTGACGGTCACCTTCAGCGGGTACTCCGGCCGGCCCGCCCGCACCCGCGCCGCGCGGCGCTCGGCGGAGTTGACCAGCAGTCGCGGGTTGTCGGCGCGGATCGTGCCGGCGCCGATCAGGATGGCGTCGACGGAGGCCCGTACCGCGTCGACCCGGTCGAAGTCGGCCGGGCTGGACAGCAGGAGCCGGTCGGGGCCGGTGTCGTCCAGGTAGCCGTCGAGAGAGACGGCGGCGGACAGCAGCACGTACGGGTACGACATCGGCGCGGTCTCCCTGCGAGGCGAGTCTTGGTTCAAGTTTGAAACAAACTTACACTGGCGGCATGACGACCCGCTGGCTCAGCCCCGAGGAGCAGCGCGCCTGGCGCGCGTACATGGCCGCGACGCACCTTCTGGAGGACGCGATCGACCGACAGCTCCAGCAGGACGCCGGCATGCCGCACCTGTTCTACTCCGTGCTGGCCAACCTGTCCGAGGCGCCCGACCGGCGGCTGCGGATGACCGACCTCGCCGAGTCGCTGAAGATCACGCGCAGCAGGCTGACGTACGCGGTGACCCGCCTTGAGCGGGACGGGCTGGTACGGCGGGAGGACTGCCGATGGGACAAGCGCAGCAGCATCGCCGTACTGACGGACGAGGGGATGGCCGCACTGGAGCGCACGGCGCCCGGGCATGTCGAGACCGTGCGCGCCACCCTGTTCGACCGGCTCACTCCGGAGCAGGTGCGGCAGCTGGAGGAGATCTGCACGGGGATCGCGCGCGGGCTGCAGGGCGGCGACGCCGAGTCCGGGACGGAGGACGTGCCCTGGCGGCGCCGTTCGTCCTGTTCGTGATTCCCGCCGTTCGTGATTCCTGATTGCTTTAAGTTTGAAACATGGGGTAGGGTCCGTGCGAAGCGCTGCTTCAAATCTGAAGCACCTGCACCTGTCCGCACCCGGAGGGACCCGCATGCCCGACATCCCCGCCGCCACGCCGCGCGCCCGCGTCCGGGTACCGCTGCGCTTCCACGACGGCTACGGCGTCGACGCCGAACTCGTCACCTTCCACGGCCTGGCCGACGGCCAGGAGCATGTCGCCGTCGTCCTCGGCGACCCCGCCCCCGGCACCGTCCCACTGGTGCGCCTGCACTCCGAGTGCCTGACCGGCGACGTCTTCGGTTCGGCCCGCTGCGACTGCGGACCCCAGCTGCGCGAGGCGGTCGAGCGCATCGCCGACCGCGGCGGAGTCCTGCTCTACCTCCGCCAGGAGGGCCGCGGCATCGGCCTCTACAACAAGCTCGACGCCTACGCCCTCCAGGACCAGGGCCTCGACACCTACGAGGCGAACGCCGCGCTCGGCCTGCCGGAGGACGCCCGCGACTACACGGCCGCCGCGCAGATGCTCGCCGCCCTCGGCATCGGGGAGCTGGACCTGCTGTCCAACAACCCCGACAAGGCCGAGCAGTTGCGGGAACTGGACGTGGTCGTACGGGACCGGGTGCCGACCGGTGTCTTCACCACCGCCCACAACGTCCGCTACCTGCGCGCGAAGGTCCTCCAGACCCGGCACACGCTGCCGCTCGCGGAACTGAGCGTGAGCTGAGCCCGGCGGGTCGGCCGGACCACGACCGATCACCGCACTCAGCGGTTGAGGTACGCCAGCACGGCGAGGACGCGCCGGTTGTCGTCGTCGGAGGGCTGCAGGCCGAGCCGCGTGAAGATCGAGGCCGTGTGCTTGGACACCGATCGCTCGGTGATCACCAGGTGCTGGGCGATGGCAGCGTTGGAACGCCCCTCCGCCATCAGCGCGAGCACCTCCCGCTCGCGCGGGCTCAGTGCGGCCACGGCGCCGTCCGCGGAGTTGTGGGCCAGCAGACGGGCGATCACCTCGGGATCCATCGCGGTGCCGCCCGCCGCCACGCGTCGCACCGCGTCGATGAACTGGGCGCCGTCCATCACCCGGTCCTTCAGCAGGTACCCCGTGCCGCCCTGTCCGGCGGCCAGCAACTCGCGGGCGTAGAGCTGCTCGACGTACTGGGAGAGGACCAGGACCGGAAGCCCGGGGGTGAGCCGCCGGGCCTCCAGTGCGGCGCGCAGGCCCTCGTCGGTGAAGGTCGGTGGCAGTCGTACGTCCACGATCGCCGCCTGGGGGCTCTCCGCCGCCACCGCGGCCAGCAGGTCGGGGCCGTTGTCCACGGCCGCCGCCACCTCGAATCCGTGTGCCTCCAGCAGGCGCGTCAGGCCGTCCCTCAGGAGGAAGAGGTCTTCGGCGATGACAACGCGCACGGGATCTCCATGTTCACGATGGTCGGACCGCCGGGCGGGCTGCTGACGGCGAGTACTCCGTCGAAGGCGGCGAGGCGGCGCTCGACACCGTGCAGCCCCGTGCCGGCCGCGGGATCGGCCCCACCCCGGCCGTCGTCGGTGACGGTGATCCGCAGCGTACCCGTGGCCGCACCGCCGTCATGGCCGATCTCGATCCATATCTGCCGGGCCTCCGCGTGCTTGGTCACATTGGCCAGCAGTTCGCTCACCGTGAAGTAGGCCGCCGACTCCACCGGAGCGGGCGCCCGGCCCGGCAGGTCCGAGGTGAAGTGCAGCCGGTACGGCAGGTCGAGGGCGAGTGCGTGCACCGCGTCGGCCAGGCCCCGGTCGGCCAGTACCGGCGGGTGGATGCCCCGGATCAGGTCACGCAGTTCCGCCAGCGCCCGCGCCGAGGACTCCTTGACCTCGGCCAGCATGCTCCGCGCCGCCTCGGGGTCGGTGGCCAGCAGGTGTTCCGCCGTGTCCAGGGCCATACCCATGGCCACCAGCCGGGCCTGCGCGCCGTCGTGCAGATCGCGCTCGATCCGGCGCATCTCGGCCGCCCCGGCGTCGAGGGTGTCGGACCGGGTCTGCGCCAGGTGGCCGACGCGCTGCGCCAGTTCCTCCTGCCGGCTGGGACCCAGCAGATGGCGGGCCGACCTGCCGTACGCCGCCATCAGCCGGGGCGCGGCCCACAGCACGAGCGGCAGCAACGTCACCAACGCCGTCGTCACCGTGAGGAGTACCAGGAACACATGCACGTTGGGGGGCTGCAGCGAGGCGGAACCGAGGAACGTGCCGAGCAGCTGCGCCGCGACGTAGACGGGGAGGGCGACCAGCGCGGCGAGGACACAGCCCACGCCCCCGGTGAAGGAGGTCCACAGCAGGTCCCGCCAGGTCGCCGGGTCGGTCAGGATCCACCGTGTCCACAGCCGGGTTCGCCCCCACAGCGATCGTCCGCCGGTGGCGGGCGCGGCACGGTACGGCACCGGGACGGGCACCCCGCTCCACGAACCCGCCATCCTCCGGTGCAGCCCGGCCACCCAGCGCATGCCCAGCAGGCTGCAGGGGAGCAGCGGCACGCTGAGCCACACGACGCCGTGGTCGCCGCCGGGCAGCGGCCCGTGACGGACCGCCAGGGCGGCCAGCGTCAGGACCGGCGGGACCAGCAGCGCCGCCCAGCCCTTCCCGAAGACGCCCTCGCCGGCCCGGCCCGCCTCACCACCGCGGACGAGCCGGCGCGCCCCCAGCACCGCGCAGGGAAGCAGAGCGAGGAGTGTCAGCAGCCAGAAGTGGTACCTGTCCTTGCCGGCGCCGCTCGTCATCGCGGAGGCCGGCGGTTGCCACGCCCGGATCACCAGGTCGACCACAAGCAGTCCGGGGACGGCCAGCAGGGCCGCGGCCCCGACCAGGCTGACGCCCCAGACCGCGCCCAGTCGGACCGTCGCCAGGACGCCCCTGCCGACCCGGGACGGCTCGGGTTCCGGTTCCCGCGCGCGCCCCGGCGTGGGCTGCCGAGCACGCTCCTGCCCCCGCGGCTCCCTGCCCGGGCTGATCGCACCACTGCTCACGTCCGTTCTCCTCCCCTGTCGCTCCGGACCAGTGTGCGAGCCGGCCGCATCGGCCGGCATCGGCCCTGGGCCCCGGAACAGGGATGTAGCCAGCTACACCCCCAGGACCCCGCTCAGCCCCGTGTCGGCGAACTCCCGTTTTTCCCTAGCTTCTTCGGCGGCTTCGAGGGACACCGCAGGAGCGGCGCCCCGGTCGTTGCCCCGACACGTGGGAGGACCCGTGACCGCGCCGATCATCGAGATCCGCGACGCGAGCAAGAAGTACGACGGCGGCCCCCCGGCGCTGGCCGGCCTGGACCTGGTGGTGAACGCCGGCGAGGCATTGGCGGTCCTCGGGCCGTCGGGCAGCGGCAAGTCCAGCCTGCTCAACCTGATCGCCGGGCTGGACCGGCCCTCCGAGGGCACCGTCACCGTAGACGGACTCCGCCTGGACGGGCTGGGCGAGACCGAGCTGGCGAAGTACCGCAGGGAGCGGATCGGGATGGTCTTCCAGTTCTTCAACCTGCTGGACGACCTGACCGTGGCGGACAACGTGCTGCTGCCGGCGCAGTTGGCGGGCCGACCGCGCGCCCTGGCCCGCCACCGGGCGGCCGACCTGCTGGAGCGCCTGGGAATCGCCCGGCACGCGCGCGCCTTCCCCGGCCGTCTCTCCGGCGGTGAGCGGCAACGGGTCGCGGTGGCAAGGGCGCTGATGAACAGTCCGCGTCTGCTGCTGGCCGACGAGCCGACCGGTGCGCTGGACAGCGCCTCCGCGGTGGAGGTCAGGGACCTGCTGGCCGAGCTGAATCGCGAGGGGCAGACGATCGTGCTGGTCACTCACGACACCGCGCTGGCGGCCTCCTGCGCGACCCGCACCGTCGAACTCGTTGACGGCCGGATCGCCCGCGACGTCATGCGGGCGGTGGCCGGATGAGCGCGCTGGGCAAGGTGGTCCGCGCCGGTGTCGGCCGACGCCGGATGCAGACCCTGGTGATGGTGCTGACCACGACGATGGCGGTGGCCGCGGCCGTGCTGGCGACCGGACTGCTGGTCGCCTCGCGGGCGCCGTTCGAGCATGCCTTCGCCAAGCAGCGCGGGGCGCAGCTGACCGCCTGGTTCGACCCGGCCGGGGCCCCTGCCGCGCAGGTGGCGGCGACCGCACACGTCTCCGGGGTGACCGCCGCGGCCGGTCCCTACCCGGTGCTGTCGCTGTCCCCGCGGGTCGGGGCCAACACGTCGCGGTTGCCGGTGGGCGGCGTCATGCCCGAGATGAGCGTGGTCGGCCGGGCGGACACCGCAGGAGCGGTCGACGACCTGGTGCTCACCGCGGGCCACTGGGCCACGGGCGGCGGACAGATCGTGCTCAGCGACCGGAACCCGCCGCTGGGCCTGGGCGACCGGCTGTCCCTCCCGGACCTGCCGGGCAGGCCGGTGCTGACCGTCGTAGGACTGGCCCGGTCGGTGACCGCGACCGCGGACGCCTGGGTCTCTCCGGCGCAGCTCACGTCCCTGACCGCCCGGGGCGGCAGGCCCGGCCTGCAGATGCTCTACCGCTTCCGCGGCGCCGCCACCGATGCCGACGTCACCGCCGACCGCAAGGCCGTCGAGGCCGCCGTACCACCGGGGTCGCTGACCGGGGCCTCCTCCTACCTCCAGACCGAACGGTCCGCGAACCGCACCGAAGCGACCTTCGTCCCCTTCGTGGTCGCCTTCGGGGTGCTCAGCCTGGTCATGTCGGTGCTGGTCATCGGCACGGTGGTCAGTGGCGCGGCCGGCTCGGCGACCAGGCGCATCGGCATCCTGAAATCCCTGGGCTTCGCCCCGGCGCACGTGGTCCGCGCCTACGTCGCCCAAGCGCTGATCCCCGCCTCGGCCGGCAGCGTTCTCGGCGTCGTGCTCGGCAACCTGATGGCGATCCCGGCCCTGCACGAGGCCCAACGCGCCTACAGCACGGGGTCGTCGGCCGTCGCACCGTGGATCGACCTCGCCGTGCCCGCCGTCGCGCTGGCCGTGGTCGTGGCGACGGCGCTGGTCCCCGCGCTGCGTGCCGGGCGGCTGCGTACGGTCGAGGCGCTCGCCGTGGGCCGGACCCCGCGGGCGGCCCGTGGCCGGGCGGTCCAGCGGTGGCTGGCCGGGCTGCCGCTGCCTCGCGCCCTGAGCCTGGGGCTGGCGAACCCCTTCGCCCGGCCCGCCCGTTCGGCGACGGTGGCGGCGGCCGTCGTCTTCGGCACGGTCGGGGTGACCTTCGGGACCGGCCTGGCGGTCTCGGTGAACGGCGTCCAGAACGGACTCGACCGCAGGGACGCGGGCGCGGTCACGGTCCAGGACATCGCACCACCGTCCGGCAAGGGGGCGCAGGACACGGTCGATCCGGCGCTGATCGCGACGAAGATCGCGGCGCAGCCGGGCACCCGGCGGTACTTCAGCACGGAACAGACCCAGGTCCGCGTGGCCGGTCTGACCGGTTCCGTCCACGTGACCGCTTATCGGGGCTACGGGGGCGACTACTCCTGGGGCGCCTACCAGTTGGTTTCCGGAACCTGGTGCCACGGCCCCGGCCAGGCGGTCGTCCCCTACGGCTTCCTGCGGGCCACCGGAACGCACGTCGGCGACACCGTCACCCTCACCGCGAACGACCGCCGCGCGGCGGTGCGGATCGTCGGCGAGGACATGGACGTCCGCGAGGGCGGCATGGTCATGCTGACCGACAGCTCCTCCCTGGCCGGCCTCCGCCTCAGGATCCCCTCCGAGACGGTGCAGTTCGACATCGACCTGAAGCCCGGCACCGACGCCACGGCCTACGCGGCCTCGCTGGGCAAGGCCCTGCAACCGCCGGGCATCCTGGTGCTCCCGTCCGGTGACAGGGTCAACCCGACGATCATCGCCATGGACGCGCTGGTGGCGATGTTCACCCTGATGCTGGTCGCGGTGGCCGGGCTCGGTGTCCTCAACACCGTGCTGCTGGACACCCGTGAACGCGTGCACGACCTCGGGGTGTTCAAAGCGCTCGGCATGTCGCCGAGGCAGACCGTCGCCATGGTGCTCACCTCGGTGGCCGGGACCGGGCTGGCGGCCGGTGCGGTCGGCGTGCCGCTCGGCGTGGCCCTGCACCGGTGGGTACTGCCCGTGATGGGCCGCGCAGCAGGCACGGCCCTCCCCAAGGCGGACACCGCGGTGTACTCACCGCCTGTGCTGGTCGCGCTGGTACTGGGCGGCCTGGTGATCGCCACGGCGGGAGCGCTGCTGCCCGCGGGGTGGGCGGCGAGGACGAGGACGGCGGAGGCCCTGAGAAGCGAGTAGCGAGGGCGGGGCCTGCTGCCTCCCGACAGGGGAGAGGTGCGGCTGTTCGGCCGGCCCTGGGAGAGGCGGGCCCTGTCCCGCATCGGAGCGAGCATCAACGGCCCCAGTTTCTACGGTCACTTGTCCGCCCTGCAGAACCTGATGGTGCACGCCCATCTGCTCGGACTGTCCGAGGCGGAGGTCGACCGTACGCTGGACACGGTCGAACTGAACAGCAGCGACCGGAAGAAGGCGAAGGCCTTCTCCACCGGCATGAAGGGACGCCTGGCCCTGGCCATCGCCATGCTGGGAGACCCGGACCTGCTCATCCTGGACGAACCGCAGAACGGCCTCGACCCGGAGGGCATCGCCGCGCTGCGCGCCATGATGCGCCGCTTCACCGACACCGGGCGCACCATCGCGCTCTCCAGCCATCTGCTGGGCGAGGTCGCCTCGGTCGCCGACGACATCGGCCTGATCGCACAGGGGCGCCTGCGCTACCAGGGAAGTCTGACCGATCTGGCGCCGGACGGGGACCTCGAACGCGCCTACTTCGCGCTGGCCGGCGCCGCCGGCGAAGCCCGGACGGCGGCACGATGACCGCCCTCGTACCCCTGACGCCGCTCGTCGGCCTGCCCGCGACCCTGCGTGCCGAGCGCGCCGTCTGGCGACGCAGCACCGTCGCGTACCTGCCCCTGGGCGGACTGGCCTTCGCGCTCGCCAACAGCGCGATGTTTCTCTCCACCGGCCCCGGCAAGACCTGGAAGGACCTCCTCGGCTAACAGAACCTGTGGGCGATGTTCGTCGGCCCCATGCTCACCGTGCTGCTGGTGGTCACCGCGGCCCGCATCGACCGCGGCGCCCGAGGTGGCGGCACCTGGTGCCGGCCCGTGCCCCCGGGGTACCGGCACCTGAGCCGGTTCGCCGTCCTGGCCGCGCGGTCCCTCCTGCTCAATGTGCTCGGCGCCGGGGCACCCCTGCTGGCACTCGGGCTGCTGTCCAGCACCCAGCTCGTCCCCGCCGACCGCGCGGTCGAGGCCGTCATGGTCCCCTGGGTCTCCCAACTCGGCCTGCTGGCCCTGACCCTGTGGCCGGCCCGGCAGCTGTCTCCGGTGGCGGCCCTCGCCGCCGGGTTCGTGTGGACGGTGCTGGGGGTGGTGAACGCCGAGTCGGCCGCCTGGACGGTCCTGCCGTTCACCTGGCTGGACCGCGGGGCCCTGCCGGTCCTCGGCACGCACGCCAACGGTGTCGCCCTGGAAAGCCACTCCGCGCCGGCCGGTGCCTCCCCCTGGCCGCCCGCGCTCCTGGGCGCGCTGCTCGCGGCCCCGTTCCTGCTGCTGCCGCGGCTGCACCCGTCCGGTAGCCGGAGCGCCAAGCACCTGACGACACTCGACCGGCAGGTCTTCGCACCAGGAGCCACGGCGATCCTGGGCACGGTGACGGAGCCCGCCCCCCGCCTCGAACCGGGCAGGCCCCGGGTGGTCGCCGCCGTACTCGGCATGCTCCGCGGCACCGCACTGACCTGGCTGTGCCCCGGCACTGTCGCACTGATCGCGCTGTGGCTGTCCTGGCACGACCCGAACGCCAGTGTCCAGCTGTTCACTCTGCTGGTCCTGCCCATCGGCGCCCTGGTTCTGGGCCTGGTGGTCTGGAGCGCCGGCGGTCAGGGCTGGCGGGCGGTCGCCTCTCGCGCCACCGGCATCTCGGGCCCCGCTGTCGTGCTCACGCTCGTCACGGTCGCCATCGCGGTCGCCGTGTCGCTGATCACCGCGCTCCTCTGTCTGACGGCCGGCATTCCGGCCGGGCATGCCTGGCCGCTCGCGCTCACCAGCGCGACGGTCGGTGCGATGCTCGCCACGCTCACCCTGTGGCTGGCGATCCGTACGTCACAGGCCGTCGCGGCGGTCGTCGGGATCATCGGCATCCTCTTCGGCGTGCTCGTCGGCGGGACCGCCATGCAGCGGACGCTGTGGCCGCTGATCCCCTACTCGTGGGCCAACTACCTCGACCTGCACCGCATGTCGGTGACGCTCCCGGTGAGCCTGGTCGCCACGGCTCTCTTCACTCTCGGCATCACGCACGCGACCCGAAAGGCGGCGGAGAACTCATGACCACCCCCACGCGCACGCAGTTGCGCACCCGCACACGCACGGCGCGAGCCGGCGTACTGCTCGCCACGGCCGCCGGTCTGGCCCTGCCTCTGATCCTGTCCGGCTGCTCGTCCCAGGAGGGCGACGCCCTCACGAAATGGCCGGCCGCGACGCACAATCCGCAGCACATCACCGCCGACCAGCTCGGCTCCGCGTGGCCGGTGAAACCCCAGGAGGGCGACGTCCGCTGCGACACGACCCCGTACAACGGCTTCGCCATCACCTTCACGGCACCCGACGGCAAGGTCTACGCGCTCAATGACGTCGCCCACGACGACAAGGGCTACCCGAGCGCCGACACCATCCGGAAGCCCTCGTCGAAGACGATGTGGCGGCTGCGGTCGTTCGGATTGCAGGTCTGCAGCGTCGACCGGGCCAAGCACATGACACGGACACCGAAGCCTCCGAAGACCCCGTGATGCCGGCAGGCCCTTGCCGCGCAAGCCCCGGAGACGAGTCAGCGCCCGAGCCGACGCAGCCGGCTCGGGCGCTGCGCAGCAGCAACCCACAACCAATGGGACAGGACCCGCAGGCGGCGAGGGATGTCAGGAGAGCCAGTCCGTGTAGCGGGTGGGGGCGAGGTGGGCGTTCTTGTCGGTGAGGACGTCGCCCTTGACGACGGCGAACATGCCGGCGGTGGGGTCGGTGACGACGGTGCGGTTGTCGCCCTTGTGGGACAGGGTGATCCGGCCCAGCTCGTCCAGGGTGAAGATCTCGGGGCCGGCGATGTTGCGGATGCCGTTCAGCGGGGCGCCGGCGGCGACCTCCGCGACCGCGGCGGCCACGTCTTTGGAGGCGATGGGCTGGATGGGCGTGGCGGGCAGCCGGACGGTGTCGGCGTCGGCGGTCCAGGACATGGCGGCGTCCATGAACTCCATGAACTGCGTCGCCCGGACGATCGAGTAGGGGATCGACCCGGCCGCGAGGATGTTCTCCTGGAGCACCTTGGCCCGGTAGTAGTCCAGCTCCGGCACGTGTTCCACGCCGACGATCGAGAGGATGACGAAGTGGCCGACGCCGCCCTTGTGGGCTGCCGCCAGGAGGTTGTCCATCGAGGTCTGGAAGAAGGCCAGGGAGGCTTCGTCGAAGGTCGGGGAGTTCGTCAGGTTGACGAGGACGTCGGCTCCCGCCACCGCCTCGTCCAGCCCCTGGCCGCTGATGATGTCGACCCCGGTGGACTTCGAGTGCGGTACCGCCTCGTGTCCGGCGGCGTTCAGGTTCTTGACGACCTGTGACCCGATGAGTCCGGTACCGCCGATGACTGCGATCTTCATGGCATGCCTTTCGTCTTGATCACGTGCGCAATATGGCATATGGGCCGCTATACGGATGCGGCATGAAACGGCCCGTTGATCGGCCGAGGAGGGATGGCGTCACAGACCGTCGACGAACGTGACCGTCTCGTCGAGCGGCGCCCGGCCCATACGGGCGTCACCCGCTGTGACGTCTTCGAACCCGAACGACATGCCGCAGAAGAGGATGAGTTCGTCCGGTGGTGACAGGACCTCCGCGACGGTCTTGTGGTACTTCGCCCAGGCCATCTGCGTGCAGCTGTGCAGCCCTTCGGCGCGGAGCAGCAGCATGACGGTCTGCAGATACATGCCGACATCGGCCCACTGGGGCGAACCCATCTCGCGGTCGATGTAGCAGAACAGGGCGGCGGGCGCACCGAAGCAGTCCCAGTTCGCGGCAGCGGCCCGCTGACGTGCCTCCAGGTCCTCACGCGCGATGCCGAGCGCACCGTAGCGCTGCTCGCCGAAGGCGGATCGGCGCTCGCGGTACGGAGACTTCAGTGCGGGCGGATACATCTCGTACTCCGGCGTGTCCCAGGGGTCGCCCGAGGCCAGGCGCTCGCCGGCCCGTTTCTTGAGTTCGGCCAGCGGTGCGCCGGTCAGCACGTAGGTGTGCCACGGCTGGAGGTTCGATCCGGACGGCGCCCAGGCCGCGGCGGACAGCACGCGCTCCAGTGTCTTCCTCGGGACGGGTTGGTCGGTGAACCGACGCACCGCTCGTCGGCTCGTGACCGCCTCGTAGACGTCCACGATCACCCGCCTCCACCTCTGGTCCGGTTCACCTTCATCACACTCAAAATGGTATCACTCAATACCGTATCGTGTGCAACTATTATCGAGCGCGAATCCACAGCCCCCGGCTCCCCGCCTCGGGCGCCGTTCCTTGGAGAAAACCCATGGCCACGCTGCTGCACATCGACTCGTCCGTGTTCCCGGGCGAGGCGTCCTCGTCCCGTTCGGTCACTGCCGCCTTCCGCAAGACCTGGGAGGAACAGCACCCGGAGGGCACGGTGATCTACCGCGACCTGGCCGCCGCCCCTGTCCCGCACATCACCGCCGCCGCATGGTCCGCCGGTTACGCCGCCCCCGCCGAGCGCACCCCGGAGCAGTCCGCCGCGTTCGCCGCACGCGTGAAGCTCATCGAGGAACTGGAGGAGGCGGACGCCGTACTGATCGGTGCTCCCATGTACAACTTCTCGATCCCGTCGACCCTCAAGGCGTGGCTGGACAGCGTGCTCCTGCTCGGCCGCACCGCGGGCGAGACGCCCTCGGCCCAGGGCACCCCGGTGATCGTCGTCGCCAGCCGTGGCGGCTCCTACGCGCCGGGCACCCCGCGCGAGGGCTACGAGTTCGTACAGAACTATCTGGAGGCCGTCCTCAGGGGAACTCTCGGCCTGGACCTCGACTTCATCGTCCCGGAGCTCACCATGGCCCCCCGCAACCCGGCCATGTCAGAACTGGTCCCTCTCTACGAGGCGTCCCGCAACCGCGCCTTCGAGGACGCGACCGCCAAGGCCAAAGAACTCGCGGAGCGCCTCGCCGCGTGACCCCCTGGCCGTGGACGCCGTGTGACGCCCCGTCCCAGGAGGTCACACGGCGTCGTCGGCGCGTGCACCCCTCCGACGGTGGCCGTGGCGCCCTGTACAGCACACCGCCGGCCACGTATGCGGGCGCGTCACCCTCAATGCCGGTTTCGCGGTGGAAGCCGCATGAGACCAAGGGCGCCGACGCGGCCGACAACCGGTGCGCCCGCGCGCTTACGCCTCGTCGTCCGCCGGATGGGCAAGCCGTGTCAGCAGATCCCTCAGCTTCTCGGGCTCACCGGGCCCCAATTCCGCAACCAGACGCTCAGCCAGAGGCTCCGCAGCGACATGGACTGCATCGAAGAGCTCCAGCCCCTGAGGAGTGATCTCCACCGCCCGCACCCGCCGGTCCCCCGGAACGAGCTTGCGTACGGCCAGCCCCTTCCGCTCCAGGTCGTCCACGACCCGCATGATTCCGGCCTTGTCCGACCCCGTCGCCGCCACCAGATCCCGCTGCACCGTGGGCCCGTGATTGACCAGCTCGATCAGTACCGCGAAATGCCGCAACTCGATGCCGAGCGGCCGAAGCGCCTCCCCCATCACCGCGGCCGCGCGCCAGTGCGCCCGGCGCAGCAGCAGACCCAGAGCGAAAGGCGACGTGTCCCCGGGGCGGTCGGTCGCATGCGAGGTGGTGGGGCGGTGAGGAACGTCAGCGGCCATGAGGCCAGACTACTTCATTCGATACGGTATCGCCTGAAACTAAATGTGCGGGACGGCGCCGTTGGCATCGCAGTGCGACATCCCCGGCCCCGTCCGACAGCCGCCTGATCGTCCGCCGAGGTCCCAGCCGGACCGCAGGCCACGGGCACGTCCGCTCACGCATCGCTCACGCACGGGCCCGAAAACGCCGCAGCGCCCGAGCGGGCCGAAGCCGACTCAGGCGCTGCGTAGCAGGTCAGAGGCCATACCCCCCGCCTACCAGCCGTAGGCCCTGTGGGACTCGAACCCACAACCAATGGATTAAAAGTCCACTGCTCTGCCAATTGAGCTAAGGGCCCAGGCGATGTTGCCTGTCCGAGCATAGCCGGACGAGGCCGTGTCTCCGATCGGGTATCGGTGACGCGGCCGCGTCGGGAGGGGACCAAGGTTTCGGATGGTCACTTTTCGACCGGGTTCGGGGCCGGGGCCGCCCGCTCCCCGGTGAGGAACCAGTGACGGGCCGAGGCGAGCCACCAGGTCGCGGCGAAGCCGAGGACGACCAGGACGGCGACGGGGGCGTAGTTGAAGGTCTGCGAGGTGACCGGGGAGACCTGCGGGAGCATGAAGAGGACGGTGATCGCGGCCACCCACAGCACCGAGACCACGCCGATCACGCCCGACCAGCGGCCCAGGTGCCAGGGCCCTCGCTCGAAGGCGGCGCCCCTGCGGACCCGCAGGAAGGTCGGGATGACGTACGCGATGTAGAGGCCGATGACGGCGATCGAGGTCACCGCCGCGTACGCCGTCGAATTGATCAGATAGGGCAGGCCGAGGACCAGGGCGGCCAGCGCGGCCAGCCAGACCGCCGCCACGGGGGTGCGGGTGCGCGGGCTGACCGTGTGCCAGACGCGGGAGAAGGGCAGCGCGCCGTCGCGCGAAAAGGCGTAGATCATGCGGCTGTTGGCGGTCACCGAGGCCATGCCGCAGAAGAGCTGGGCGCCGATCACCACCAGCAGCAACAGCTTCCCCGTCGTCGCTCCCAGCGCGTCCAGGAGGATCTGGGCCGGGGGCGCGCCCGTCGGGGACGTCAGTTCCTTGTCGTACGACTGGATCGCGAACGTGAAGCCGAGCAGGAGCACGAAGCCGGCGATCCAGGACGTCCAGATCGAGCGGACGATGCCCTTCGGGCCCGCCGTGGACGCGTCGTGGGTCTCCTCGGTCATGTGGGCGGAGGCGTCGTAGCCGGTGAAGGTGTACTGGGCCATCAGCAGGCCGAGCAGGACGACGTACGTGCCGCTGCCCCAGCCCGTCTCGTTGACGAACTTCGTGAACACGAACGTCGCCGACTGGTGGTGGTCGGGGACGAAGGCGAGCGCGCCGACGATCACCGCCACGCCCAGCACGTGCCACCACACGCTCACGTCGTTCAGGAACGCGACGACCCGGACACCGAAGGTGTTCAGCAGGCCGTGGAGGATCAGGATCGCCGCGAAGAGGAGGACCGTGCGGCCCGGGGTCACCTCGAAGCCGAACTGCAGGTTCAGGTACGCACCGAGGAAGGAGGCCGCGCCGAAGTCGATGCCGGCGGTCACCGCGACCTGGCCCAGCACGTTGAACCAGCCGGTGAACCAGGCCCAGGCCGCCGCCGAGCGCGGTGGCGCCAGGCGGTGCGCCCAGAAGTACAGGCCCGCCGAGGTGGGGTACGCCGAGCAGATCTCGGCCATCGACAGGCCGACGAACAGGGTCATCAGGCCCACCGCCACCCAGCCCCAGGTGATCACCGCGGGACCGCCGGTGGTCATGCCGAAGAGGTACAGGGTCAGGCAGCCGGACAGGACCGAGATGATCGTGAAGGAGACGGCGTAGTTCGAGAACGCCGACATCCGGCGGGCGAGGACCTGGGTGTAACCGAGCTGGGCCAGCCGTTCCTCGTCCGACAGGCCCGACGGGCCGGACGCTTCCTGCTGCCCGCTCACTCTCGCGTCATCTGTCATGCCCCCAGCAATTCCCTCCCCGGGGGCGTGACATGCGTCACGCGGTGGCGAAAAAGGGCCCGTACGACGTGGTCGTACGGGCCCTTCTCAGGTCACTCGGCGGCGCTCACCCGGCGTCAGCCGTTGCGCTTCCAGCGCGGCTTGTCCTCGCGGCGGCCGAAGGAGCCGTTGCCGCGATGGTCGTCACGGCGGCCGAAGGGACGCTCGTGGCCGCCGGTGCGGAAGCCCGGGCGGTCGTCGCGGCGGTCACGGTTGAACGGGCGGTCGCTGCCCCGGTGCCCGGCGCGCTCGTCCCGGCGGAAGCCGCCACGCTCGCCACGGTCCCGGTCGAAGGAACGGCCACCGCGGTCGTCACGGCGCTCGAAGCCCCGCTCACCGCGGTCGCGGTCGAACGGGCGACGGTCGTCACGGCGGTCGTCACGGCGGTCGTCGCGGCGGTCGTCACGCCGCTCGAAGCCGCGGCCGCCACGCTCGCCACGGTCCCGGTCGAAGGAACGGCCACCGCGGTCGTCACGGCGGTCACGGTCGAACGGACGACGGTCGTCACGGCGCTCGAAGCCCCGCCCACCACGGTCGCCCCGCTCCTCACGGCGCTCGAAGCCCCGCTCAGCACGGTCACGGTCGAACGAGCGGCGCTCGTCGCGACGCTCGAAGCCACGGCCACCGCGGTCACCACGGTCGTCACGGCGGTCGTAACCACCGCGGTCGCGGTCGAAGCCCCGGTCCCGGTCGTGGCCGCGCCGCTCCCGGCGCTCGTACGGCGCCGAAGCCGCCGGACGCTCCTCGCGCTCGGTCTCCCGCTCCGCCGGCTCCTCGGCCACGGCCGCGAGCTCCTCCGCCGCCGTCGCCTGGGCCTCGGCCACCGCGGCGTCCGGGTCCTCGCCACGCTCGCGGGCGACGCGGGCGACCAGCCGGTCGGCCTCCTCGCGCAGCTCGGTCGCACGGCGCTGGGCGCGCTCCAGCTGCTTGGTCAGCTGGGTGACCTCGCGCTCGGCCTGCTGGGCGGCGTTGGCGGCGGACTCGGCCTGGACCTCGGTCATGGAGCGGGCGCCGGTGATCTCGGCGACCTCCGGGTCGAAGGCGCCGGCACCCTGGATGATGTGGCGGGCCGCGTCGACGCCGGCGTCCTCCATCAGACGGAAGATCTGGCGGCGCTGGTGCGGCAGGGAGAGCGACACGACCGTGCCGGTGCGGCCCGCGCGGGCGGTACGGCCGGCGCGGTGCAGGTAGTCCTTGTGGTCGCCGGCCGGGTCCACGTTCAGGACCAGGTCGATGCCGTCCACGTGGATGCCGCGGGCGGCGACGTCGGTGGCGACCAGGACGTTGACGTACCCGTCCTTGAAGTCGGCCAGCGTGCGGGTACGGGCGCCCTGGGTCATGCCGCCGTGCAGCGCGTCGGCCTTCACACCGGCGTCGCGCAGCTGCTCGGCGACGCGGTCGGCGCCCAGCTGGGTGCGGACGAAGATGATCGTGCGGCCCTTGCGGGAGGCGATCGCGGCGGTGACCGGCGCCTTGTCCTTGGGCTTCACGATGAGGATGTGGTGCGACATGGTCGTCACCGCGCCCTGGGCCGCGTCCACCTCGTGGGAGACGGGGCTGTTCAGGTAGCGGTCGACGAGGGTCTGGATCTCGTTCTCCATCGTGGCGGAGAAGAGCATGCGCTGGCCGCCGGCCGGGACCTGGTCGAGCAGCTCGGTGACCTCGGGCAGGAAGCCCAGGTCGGACATCTGGTCGGCCTCGTCCAGGACGGCGATCTGCACGTCCTCGAGGGAGCAGGCGCCGCGGTTGATGATGTCGCGCAGGCGGCCCGGGGTGGCGACGAGGATGTCGACGCCGCGCTCCAGGGCGTAGATCTGGTTGCCCATGGAGGTGCCGCCGCAGACGACCTTCATCTTCAGGCCGACGACGTCGCCGTACGGCTGGAGGGCGTCGGCCACCTGCATGGCCAGCTCGCGGGTCGGGGTGAGGATGACGGCGCGGGGCCGCTTCCTCTCGGTGCGGCCGCCGGCCAGCTGGGCCAGGGTCGGCAGACCGAAGGAGAGGGTCTTGCCGGAGCCGGTGCGGCCACGGCCGAGGATGTCCTTGCCGGCCAGGGCGTCCGGGATGGTCGCGGCCTGGATCGGGAAGGGGGTCGTCACGCCGTTCTGCGCGAGCTTGCGCACGACGCCCTCGGGCAGGCCGAGGTCGGCGAAGGTGGTCTGGGGGGTGGTGTCAGCGGCCTCGGGGGCCTCGGTGATCTCGGCCGTCGCGTCGGCGAGCTCCTTGTCGAGCTCGCTGAGCTCGTTGAACTCGTTCTCGGACACGACGAACTGATCAGTACTGGACACGGACATGCGAATGCGAAACCTTCCGGAGTCTCGTCGGCACGCGCCCGTCAACTCCGTGATTCGCTCACGACCGCCTCGATGCGGTCCGCCACGGCAAAGGAGAGTACGCGCCACACGGCGCGCTCTGTGGTGGCGCCGGGCAAATGGGATCAAACGATCTACCACCATACGCACCCACCACCCCTGAACGCAAACTGGCTCCGTTTCCGCAGGTGAGCCGCATCGCCGTGCCCCGGCGACCACACCCGGGGACCAGGTGCCGAGATCACGAACCGACGCCCGCCCCGGGCTCCGGTGCCGGTTCGCGCTGGACGAGCTGCGTTCCCGTCGCCTGGTGGGCCGAGGAGGACGGCTCGGCCGACGGGGGCTCGGAGGTCGCCGGCGGCGGGCTGGAGGCGGGCGGCTCGGGCGGGGCGGAGGTGGCCGTCGGCGTCGGCGGGGCATTGCTCGGCGCCGGGCCGCCGGGGTCGACGGTCCGGCCGGGCCCGCCGGGCTGCGCGGGGGCCACGGGCGAGCTGACCTTGCCGGACGGGGCGGTGGCCGACGGGGAGGCCGACTTCTCTCCCGGCTTCTTCTTGCCGCCGTGCTCGTGCTTGCCGTCGTCGGCCGCGCCGTCGTGCCCGCCGAAACCTCCGGCGCCGTGCACCGGGCCGCCGTCGGGCGCCTCGCCGCCGTGCCGCCCCGCCGAGTGCGAGCGCCTGGCCGGGCCCGCGTCGTCACCCACGTTCACACAGCCGGCGGCAGCGGCGAGGGCCAGCACCGTGACGGTGAGCCGGACGGGTACGGACAAGGGGCGCACGGCGGCCACCTCCGGAGGCAAGGAAAGAAGTCAACCTCCCCAACTCCCGCCGCCCGCAAGAGGACACGCGCCGCGTTCGCACCGGCGCTCACCCAGGGGCGGGGCGCTCACCCGTAGCCGAGGGTGTGCAGCCGTGCGTCGTCGATGCCGAAGTGGTGGGCGATCTCGTGCACCACGGTCACCTCGGTCTCCGCGACGACGTCCTCGCGGGAGTCGCACATCCGCAGTGTGGGCCCGCGGTAGACGGTGATCCGGTCCGGCAGCACGCCCGCGTACCACTCGCCCCGGTCGGTCAGCGGCGTGCCCTCGTACAGTCCGAGCAGCTCGGGGTCGTCGGCGGGCGGTTCGTCCTCCACGAACACCGCCACGTTGTCCATGAGCCGCATCAGCTCCGGCGGGATCCGGTCGAGCGCCTCGGCGACCAGTTCCTCGAACTCCTCGCGCGTCATCTCCAGCACATGGTCATTGTCCGGTACGAGGGCCCGTACGAGAGTGGTGCGGCACCGCATATCCGCCCCCGTACTTGGGCATACGGCACCAATGGTCCGCGTCCCTGTCGCAGCCCTCCGCACGATGACGAACCGCCTGCGCCCCGCGACGAGCCGAACGCACCCTGCCCGTCGCGGTGCCCGCCCGCTCCCCGCCCTGGAACTCGCCGCCCGCCCCCATCCCTGGCTCCGCGCCCTCGGCCTGACGGCCGTGGTCCTCGTCGGCGCCTGGCTGGGCCTGCTGATCGTCGGCAATGTACGGGCCCCGGTCGGGCCGATGAACACGACGATGGCGCTGCGCCCGTCGCTCACCGGCGGCACGAAGATCAACGTCTCGCCGCTGGGCGCGCTCACCCTGGACAGCCATGTGGCACCGGTCCGCCTGGACGTCAACGTGGACCAGCTGGACGCACTCCGCGCCCAGGCCCTGGTGGACCACCCCGAGCGGATCTCCGGCCTCCAGGACGAGGTCGCCAGGGACGTCGAGCACGGCACGCTGGACCTGGCCGTGCGCTCCTGTGTCGCCGTGGTCGCCGGCGCCACGGCCCTCGGCCTCGCCGTCTACCGCACCCCCCGCCGCTCCCTGGCCGCCGGCGGCCTCGCTCTGGCCCTGCTGGCCGCGTCCGGGGCGAGCGCGTACGCCACCTGGAACCCGAAGTCGATCCTCGAGCCGAAGTTCTCCGGGCTGCTCACCTCGGCACCGGCGGTGGTCGGCAACGCGCGCAGCATCGTCACGGAGTTAGACGTCTACCAGAAGGAGCTGGCCCGCCTGGTGACGAACGTGACGAAGCTCTACGACGTCACCTCCACGCTCCCGGCCTACCAGCCGGACCCCTCCACCATCCGGGTCCTGCACGTGTCGGACATCCATCTCAACCCGGCGAGCTGGAAGATCATCGCCTCGCTGGTGGACCAGTACAAGGTGAACGTGATCGTCGACTCCGGCGACACGATGGACCACGGTACGGCGGCGGAGAACGGCTTCCTGGACCCGGTCCGGGACCTGGGCGCGCCGTACGTCTGGGTGCGGGGCAACCATGACTCCCGGACCACCCAGCGCTATCTGGAGCGCATGAAGAACGTGCACGTCCTGGACGACGGCCGGGCGCAGACGGTCGCGGGACTGCGTTTCGCGGGCATCGGGGACCCGCAGTTCACCCCCGACCGCTCGGTGGTGCCCGGCGGGGACGCGGCCGAGCGGCTTGCGGGAGACCGGCTGGCCAGCGCCCTGCGCGACCAGCGGGCGGCCGGCACCCCGGTCGATGTGGCGATCGCCCACGAGCCGTCGGCGGCCCGCGAGACGGACGGCGTGGTGCCGCTGGTGCTGTGCGGCCATCTGCACCACGAGGGGGACGAGATGCTGCCCTACGGCACCCGGCTGCGCATGGAGGGTTCCACGGGCGGAAGCGGGCTGCGGGCACTGGAACGCGCGTACCCCGCCCCCATCGAGGCCTCGATCCTCTACTTCGACCGCCACAGCCACCGTCTCCAGGCCTGGGACGCGATCAAACTGGGCGGGCTGGGCGAGGCGACGGCCGAGGTCAGCCGCCATCTGTCGGACGAGAACCGGCCGAGGACCACCCCCTCCCCGGGCACCTCGTCCCCCGCTTCCCCCGCCTCGTCCGCCCCCTCGCCGTAAACCGTTTTGGCGATCCTCCCCGCCATCCCATATGCTTCTCACGTCCCCGACGCGCTGAGAAGCGCCCAGGCGGGCCGATAGCCCTCATCGTCTAGCGGCCTAGGACGCCGCCCTTTCAAGGCGGTAGCACGGGTTCGAATCCCGTTGGGGGCACGCAATACCGTGTGCGACACTGTTGCACGCACGCTTGGTCCTGTGGAGCAGTTTGGAGTGCTCGCCACCCTGTCAAGGTGGAGGCCGCGGGTTCAAATCCCGTCAGGACCGCTGGTGTTTCACGTGAAACACCGTGGCTGGGTAGCTCAGTTGGTACGAGCGTCCGCCTGAAAAGCGGAAGGTCGCCGGTTCGACCCCGGCCCCAGCCACAGCCAGAAGGCCCCGTTCAGCGAACGGGGCCTTCGTCGTAGGGGGGCATGCGTGGCAGACGACTTCCAGGGTTTCCCGGGTTTCCAGGGTTTCGACATCGCTCGGCGTGGTTATGACCGCGCCCAGGTGGACGCCTACCTGGCCGTTCTGGCCGCGGGTACGGCACCGGAGGCGCCACCCGCTTTCGACATCGCCCGGCGCGGGTACGACCGTACGCAGGTGGATGCGCGGATCGCCGAGCTGCGAGGCGGGGGACGATGAGTCAGGGCACCGGGGTCAGCGGCACGACCACCGCCTACCTGGGCAGCAAGGCCGTCGCACCGCCGGCCCGGCGCACCCTCTGAACACCGCGGGCAAATCGTTCGCGTGTTTTTCGGGCGGGGTGAGATCCTGGATCGCGTATGTCTACGCATCCCGCCCCCGCTCTCGGCACCCTCGCCCCCCGTCTGTCCGAGTTGTCCCTGCGCGACGCGCATCGGCTCGGCCGGCGGCTCGAGGGCGCGCGCAAGATCCGTAAGCCGGAGGCCCGCGCCGCCGTCCTCGCCGAGATCGAGGCGGAGGTCGGCAAGGCCGAGGCCCGCATGGCCGAGCGCCGCTCCCGTGTGCCCTCCATCGGCTATCCGGAACAGCTGCCGGTCAGCCAGAAGAAGGACGTGATCGCGGCGGCCATCCGCGATCACCAGGTCGTCATCGTGGCCGGTGAGACCGGTTCCGGAAAGACCACGCAGATCCCGAAGATCTGTCTGGAGCTGGGGCGCGGCGTACGCGGCATGATCGGGCACACCCAGCCCCGGCGTATCGCCGCCCGTACCGTCGCCGAGCGCGTGGCGGAGGAGCTGAGGACGCCCCTCGGCGAGTCCGTCGGCTGGAAGGTGAGGTTCACCGACCAGGTGAACCCGGACGCCACCTTCATCAAACTGATGACGGACGGCATCCTGCTCGCCGAGATCCAGACCGACCGCGAGCTGCGCGCCTACGACACGATCATCATCGACGAGGCGCACGAGCGGTCCCTCAACATCGACTTCCTGCTGGGTTACCTCGCCCAGCTGCTGCCGAAGCGGCCGGATCTCAAGGTCGTCATCACCTCGGCGACGATCGACCCCGAGCGCTTCTCCCGGCACTTCGGCGACGCCCCGATCATCGAGGTCAGCGGCCGTACGTACCCCGTGGAGGTGCGCTACCGGCCGCTCCTGGAGGAGGACTCGGACGACGCCGACCGGGACCAGATCACCGCGATCTGCGACGCGGTCGAGGAACTCCGGGCCGAAGGCCAGGGCGACATCCTCGTCTTCCTCTCCGGTGAGCGTGAGATCCGGGACACGGCGGACGCCCTGGAGAAGAAGTACCCCCGCGCCGGAGGCGCTGATTGGCAGGGCACCGAGATCCTGCCCCTCTACGCCCGGCTCTCGCACGCCGAGCAGCACCGGGTCTTCCAGCCGCACACCGGGCGCAGGATCGTTCTGGCCACCAACGTCGCCGAGACGTCCCTCACCGTCCCCGGCATCAAGTACGTCATCGACCCCGGCTTCGCCCGGATCAGCCGCTACAGCCACCGCACCAAGGTGCAGCGGCTGCCCATCGAGCCGGTCTCCCAGGCCAGCGCGAACCAGCGCAAGGGCCGCTGCGGCCGGACCAGCGACGGCATCTGCATCCGCCTGTACTCCGAGGACGACTTCCTCGCCCGCCCGGAGTTCACGGACGCGGAGATCCTGCGTACGAACCTGGCCTCCGTCATCCTCCAGATGACCGCGGCCGGCCTCGGCGACATCGAGAAGTTCCCCTTCATCGACCCGCCGGACCACCGCAACATCCGCGACGGCGTGCAGCTGCTGCAGGAGCTGGGCGCGCTCGACGCCGCGCAGAAGGACCCGCGCAAGCGCCTCACCGACACCGGCCGCAAGCTGGCCCAGCTGCCCGTCGACCCGCGCCTGGCCCGCATGGTCCTGGAGGCCGACCGGAACGGCTGTGTCCGCGAGGTCATGGTCATCGCGGCCGCGCTGTCCATCCAGGACCCGCGCGAGCGCCCCGCCGACAAGCAGGCCCAGGCCGACCAGCAGCACGCCCGCTTCAAGGACGAGACCAGCGACTTCCTCGCCTACCTCAACCTGTGGCGGTACGTCCGCGAGCAGCAGAAGGAGCGGGGCTCCAGTTCCTTCCGCCGGATGTGCAAGCAGGAGTACCTGAACTTCCTGCGCATTCGCGAATGGCAGGACATCTACACCCAGCTGCGCACGGTCGCCAAGCAGATGGGTATCCACCTCAGCGAGGAGGACGCCCCCGCCGAGCGCGTCCACATCTCGCTCCTCGCCGGCCTCCTCTCCCACGTCGGGATGAAGGACGTGAAGGACGGCAACAAGAACGAGTACCTGGGCGCCCGCAGCGCCAAGTTCGCGATCTTCCCGGGTTCGGCGCTGTTCAAGAAGCAGCCCAAGTTCGTGATGTCGGCCGAGCTGGTGGAGACGAGCCGGCTCTGGGCGCGGGTCAACGCGAAGATCGAGCCCGAGTGGGTCGAGCCGCTCGCCGAGCACCTCCTGAAGCGGACGTACAGCGAGCCGCACTGGGAGAAGGACCTGGCGGCCGTGATGGCGTACGAGAAGGTCACGCTGTACGGCGTCCCGATCGTCGCCCAGCGCAAGGTGAACTACGGCCGTGTCGACCCGGAGACGAGTCGCGAGCTGTTCATCCGCAACGCGCTCGTGGAGGGCGACTGGCGCACGCACCACAAGTTCTTCGCCGACAACCGCAGACTCCTCAGCGAGGTCGAGGAGCTGGAGCACCGGGCGCGGCGCCGGGACATCGTGGTCGACGACGAGACGCTCTTCGACTTCTACGACCAGCGGGTGCCCGAGCACGTCGTGTCCGGCGCGCACTTCGACTCCTGGTGGAAGCACAAGCGCCACGAGCAGCCGGACTTCCTGGACTTCGAGCGGGAGATGCTGATCCGGGAGTCGGCGGAGGCGGTCACCAAGGCCGACTACCCGGACTCCTGGCGGCAGGGACCGCTGAAGTTCCCGGTGACCTACCAGTTCGAGCCGGGCGCGGACGCGGACGGCGTCACGGTCCACGTCCCGCTGCAGGTGCTCAACCAGGTCACCGACGAGGGCTTCGACTGGCAGATCCCGGGTCTGCGCGAGGAGGTCGTGACGGAGCTGATCCGCTCGCTCCCGAAGCCGATCCGCCGTCACTACGTGCCCGCGCCGAACTACGCCAAGGCCTTCCTGGAGAAGGCGGTGCCCCTGCAGGAGCCGCTGACGGTGACGATGGCCCGCGAGCTGAAGCGTATGGTCGGCGTCCCCTTCGAGGCCGAGGACTTCGACTGGTCCAGGGTCCCCGACCACCTCAAGATCACCTTCCGGATCGTCGACGAGCGGCGCCGGAAGCTGGCCGAGGACAAGGACCTGGAGGCGCTGAAGCTCAGGCTGAAGCCGAAGGCGAGGCAGGCCCTGTCCCAGGCCGCGGCGGCGACCGCGTCCCGCGAGGGCGGCGAGTCCCTGGAGCGCAAGGGCCTGACCGACTGGACGATCGGCACCCTCACCCGGGTCTTCGAGACCCGCCGGGCCGGCCAGCCGGTCAAGGCCTACCCGGCGCTCGTGGACGACGGCGACACCGTCTCCGTCCGACTCTTCGACACGGAGGACGAGCAGGCCGAGGCCATGTGGAAGGGCACCCGGCGCCTGATCCTGCGCAACATCCCGGTGAACCCGGCGAAGTTCGCGTCCGAGAAGCTGACGAACGCCCAGAAGCTGGCGCTCTCCGCGAACCCGCACGGCTCCGTGCAGGCGTTGTTCGACGACTGCGCGATGGCGGCGGCCGACAAGCTGATCGCGGACTTCGGGGGTCCGGCCTGGGACGAGGAGTCGTACCGGAAGCTGTACGACAAGGTGCGCGCGGAGATCGTCGACACGACGGTCCGTACGGTCGCCCAGGTGCAGCAGGTGCTGGCCGCCTGGCAGGCCTGTGAGCGGCGCCTGAAGGCCGTGCGCAGCCCCGCCCTGCTGGCGAACCTGACGGACGTACGCAGGCAGCTGGACGCCCTGGTGAAGCCGGGATTCGTCACCTGGGCGGGCATACGGCGCCTGCCCGACCTGATGCGCTACCTGGTGGCCGCGGACCGGCGCCTGCAGCAGATGCCGACGAACGTCCAGCGGGACACCACGCGCATGGAGAAGGTCCACGAGATGCAGGACGAGTACGCCTGGCTCCTGGAACAGCTCCCCAAGGGCCGCCCGGTCCCCTCCTCGGTCCTGGGCATCCGCTGGATGATCGAGGAGCTGCGGGTCAGCTACTTCGCCCACGCCCTCGGCACCGCGTACCCCGTATCCGACAAGCGGATCGTGAAGGCGATCGACGCGGCCGCGCCGTAGCCGTCCGGACACAGAGAGTGAGTTCGACCAGGCGGGCTCACCTCCTGTACAGTCTCTTCTCGCAGCGCAGTGCACGAGCCAAGCGCCGCGAAACCTGGTCCTGTGGAGCAGTTTGGAGTGCTCGCCACCCTGTCAAGGTGGAGGCCGCGGGTTCAAATCCCGTCAGGACCGCATGAACGAAGGGCCCGCATCCGGCAACGGATGCGGGCCCTTCCGCATGTCGGCACGTCCCCTTGGCCGCTCGGTGCCGGTCCGCCTCCAGCCCGTCCGGCGCTTGAGGACAAGGCCCGTTCAGGGCCGTTGCGGGGGCCGGGGGGCGGCAGTCCACAGCGGGAGCCGGTCGGGGCACCCGGGGAAGCCGCCGAACCGGCGGAGCCACCCCGCTCCCTTGACGGCGTCACATTCCGTCGGTACCCAGAAGACAGGGCCCGTTCCCCTGTGCGGTCCGCGGAGGTGGCGTATGGCGGCATCGGTCAGGCACGAGACGCGGGCGCTGCTGAGGGCTCATCTGGCGGCCGCCTCGTCCTACCGGCATCTCACCCGCCACTGCCCCGTCTGTCACCACCTGCTGCGGCTGGCGATGGACGCCGGCACCCGGGTCCCCGAAGCGAGCGACGAGGAGGCCGAGGACGAAAGTCCCCGCAGCGCATGACCGACGCCGGCCCCAACACCCCTGCCCGCGTGGGACGCTGGAGACCGGCCGCTCCACTAGCGCACCCCTGCCGTCGGCAACAACCGCCGGGGCATGTGACGGGAGTCACCGCATGAGTTTTTAAAAGGGCGGTACTTACCCCTGTCCTACAACAGGTCAATTTAATATGTGCAATTGCACCCCCCTCATGGGTCACGCACAGCGATGGCGACAGCCATGCGCAGACTCCGACAAGCCCGCTCACAGCGGCCCATCCACATCCCGGCCAGCGCACAAAAAAGATCGCGCTGGACCCGGCGGAGTCCAGCGCGATCCACGACGCACCCTGTGTCGCTGCCTACAACGTTCTCTTCGGCTTGGGCGAGGGGCCTGTTGGGGCAGATCCCGCGTCGCTTGAAGCTAGGGTTCGGGCGCCTCGGCCGGTTGGGGGACCTGCCGGATTGCCCGGTATTCGGTTGTTCAGGCCTCGCTGCGCTGCTGCGGGATGCCCGCGAGCAGTGCGCGGACCTCGGCCTCGCGGTAGCGGCGGTGCCCGCCGAGCGTACGGATGGAAGTGAGCTTGCCGGCCTTCGCCCACCGCGTGACCGTCTTCGGGTCGACGCGGAACATCGTGGCGACCTCAGCCGGGGTCAGCAGCGGCTCGGCATCAGGGGTGCGAGCGGTCATGAGCGGCCTCCTCGGGAGAACCGAACCTTCTCGGTTCTTTCCTCTAAATTCTGCACCTTGACCCGCGTTGCCCGAAATGGCGGACGCGAGTCGAGTCGGTTATAGGACGAACGGCTTGTCCTCGGCACTACAACTACACCATCTGTCCAGCCGCGTCGGCCAAACCGATGGAATTGCCCTCCCAGGTGTTCATCAGCGACGGAAGCCGATGGACCATGCCATAGCGGACAGTCACGCCACTGTGACGATCAGTCACAGGACGATCAGGAGCCACAAGACCCCCCAAAGCAGGCAATGCCGAGATTCCGCCCACAATGGAGCACAGTTGGACGGACGGAGCCCTCCCCGGACTCCTTGTCCTATTTTGGCATGAGGAGCGGTAAGCGACGCAAGAGCCGCGTAAGTGCCGTCCATCACCCTTGGGGCAAAAGTCCAGATCGGGACCAACGTCCCGTCACATGGTCAAGTGGCCTAGACCGTACGCCGTTCGACGCCGTTCGAGCCGTGACGTACGTCACTCCTGAGGGATTCGGGAACCTCAGTTCGCCGAGCGCCGATCCCGGACCGCCCGCCACCGCTCCACGAGCCGCACATAGGCCTCTCCTGCCGCCGCCCCGTCGCCCCGCCGCAGCGCCTGGATCCCCTCGGCCACGTCCGCCGCCGAGTGGTCGCCCTCCAGCTCGCCCGCCGACAGCACATGCACCAGGCCGCCGTAGTCCAGCTCCACCAGCGAGCGCGGATGGAACTCCTCCAGCCAGCGGCCGACGTCCACCAGGCCGTCGATCAGCGGCCCTTCCTCGACGGCGTCCTTCAGCGTGCGCAGCGCCCGCGCCACCCGCCGCCGGGCCTGCACCATCGGCGTGCGGTAGCGCAGCAGGGGCGGCACCTCGGCGGTGCCCTTCTCGTAGCGCCGCTCCTCGTCGGAGACCAGCACGAACCAGTTCAGCGGCACCTGCCAGGTCGCCGTACGGATCCACGGGCGGGCGTCGGGGTTGCGGGTCAGCCAGCGCTCGTAGTCCTGGGCGGCCTGGCGCCGTACGACGGGGGGCAGCACCGCGTCCAGGACCGGCGCCGGAAGCTCCTCGGCCAGCTCGCCGAGCGCCTGCCAGCCGCGCAGCCGGGTCCGCCAGGGGCACACGCAGACCACGCCGTCGACCTCCGTCACGAAGGCGTCGCTGCTCTCGTGCACCGGCACCACGACCGGCGGGGTGGGCAGCAAGTCGGCCAGGGAGCGGCGCAGTTCGTCCTGGTACGAGGGGCGGTCGGAGCGGCGTGCGTAGCGCGCCCAGTGGCTGCGCTCCGGCTCCGGGAAGGCGCCCAGCGGCTCGTACACGCGCAGGTACGCGGCATAGGGGACGACCACGGAGGACACCTTCGGCACGCCTGCTCCCTCCCCATCGGACCCGGCTCGAAACCACTGCAAATCGTCCCACGGACATGCGTGCACGATCGGCGCGGGAGAGTGATCCTGAACACTGCGCGGACGGTGGTCGTGCCGAGGCTCTACGCTCATGCCAGCCGGTACCCCGCCACCCGCACGGGGCCCGGTTGCCCCACTCGCCGCTAGTACACAGGAGTCACCACAGTGACCGACGTAACCGGCGCGTCTGCTGATGTCCTGCACGCGCTGTTCCACTCGGACCAGGGCGGCCATGAGCAGGTCGTGCTCTGCCAGGACCGCGCGAGCGGCCTCAAGGCCGTGATCGCCATCCACTCCACCGCCCTGGGCCCGGCCCTCGGCGGCACGCGCTTCTATCCCTACGCGACCGAGGCCGAGGCCGTCGCCGACGCCCTCAACCTCGCGCGCGGGATGTCGTACAAGAACGCCATGGCCGGCCTCGACCACGGCGGTGGCAAGGCCGTGATCATCGGCGACCCGGAGCGTGACAAGACCGAGGAGCTGCTCCTCGCCTACGGCCGCATGGTCGCCTCGCTCGGCGGGCGCTACGTCACCGCCTGCGACGTCGGCACATACGTCGCCGACATGGACGTCGTGGCCCGCGAGTGCCGCTGGACCACCGGCCGCTCCCCCGAGAACGGCGGCGCCGGGGACTCCTCCGTGCTCACCGCCTTCGGCGTCTACCAGGGCATGCGCGCCTCCGCGCAGCACCTGTGGGGCGACCCCTCGCTGCGCGGCCGCAAGGTCGGCATCGCCGGCGTCGGCAAGGTCGGCCACCACCTGGTGAAGCACCTGCTGGACGAGGGTGCCGAGGTCGTGATCACGGACGTGCGCGCGGACGCCGTCCAGCGGATCCTCGACCAGCACCCCGAGCGCGTGACGGCCGTGGCCGACACCGAGGAGCTGATCCGGGTCGAGGGGCTCGAGATCTACGCCCCCTGCGCGCTGGGCGGCGCCCTGAACGACGCCAGCGTGCCGGTGCTCACCGCCAAGGTGGTGTGCGGCGCGGCCAACAACCAGCTCGCGCACCCGGGCGTGGAGAAGGACCTCGCGGACCGCGGGATCCTCTACGCGCCGGACTACGTGGTGAACGCCGGCGGGGTCATCCAGGTGGCCGACGAGCTGCACGGGTTCGACTTCGACCGGTGCAAGGCGAAGGCCGCGAAGATCTTCGACACCACGCTGGCCATATTCGCACGTGCGAAGGCAGACGGGATTCCGCCGGCCGCGGCGGCCGACCGGATCGCCGAGCAGCGGATGGCCGAGGCTCGCGGCAGCCACGCTGCGCACTGAGTCCGTCGCACAGGTGAGCGGTACCCGCCGGTGGGGACTTCGAGAGAACTCTCACTTCCATCGGCGGGTCGTTCCCCGATAAGTGGTTAAAATCGCCACTGACCAGCGAGGACGGGGCGCCTCGAAGGTCCTGTGCACACGCGCGTGCTGCGGGCGACGTACCGTATGGGCGCGGGCTCAGGTACCGTGGAAGCCCTACGGACCGGCCTCTCCACGGAGGGTCCGTTCCGGATCATGAACGCGTGTCAGACTCTGGGGCCGTCGAGCCCCGTCACCGAGGGGGTCGAGCCATGGGGCGCGGCCGGGCCAAGGCCAAGCAGACAAAGGTCGCCCGCCAGCTGAAGTACAACAGCGGTGGGACTGACCTGTCACGTCTGGCCAGTGAACTGGGCGCATCGACTTCGAGCCAGCCGCCGAACGGCGAGCCGTTCGAGGACGATGAGAACGACGAGGACGATCTCTACTCTCGTTACGCCGACCTCTACGAGGACGACGACGAGGAAGAGGACGACAACGATCCTCACCAACAGCATCGTCGCGGCGCTTGACCTTGCAGTGACCAGTCCGGTCGGTGGCACAGCCACCGACCGGTTTCTGTGCTGTGCGCACGGTCGCCGGCCGCGGAATCAGGCCGCGTAGTCCCCCACCAGCTCCGCGCCGGTCTCCTTGGCGCCACGGTCGGTGATCTCGCCGGCCACCCAGGCGTCGACGCCGCGGTCGGCCAGGGTCGCGAGGGCCACCTCGGTGGACTCTGCGGGGACGATCGCCATCATGCCGACGCCCATGTTGAGGGTCTTCTCCAGCTCCAGGCGCTCGACGTTCCCGGTCTTCCCGACCAGGTCGAAGATCGCGCCCGGGGTCCAGGTGGAGCGGTCGACGACCGCGTGCAGCGCGTCGGGGATCACGCGGGCCAGGTTGGCCGCGAGACCGCCGCCGGTGATGTGCGAGAACGCGTGCACGTCCGTGGTGCGGGTCAGCGCCAGGCAGTCCAGCGAGTAGATCTTGGTGGGCTCCAGCAGCTCCTCGCCGAGGGTGCGGCCGAGCTCCGGGACCTCCGTCTCCAGGGCCAGGCCGGCGGTGTTCAGCAGGACGTGGCGGACCAGGGAGTACCCGTTCGAGTGAAGGCCGGAGGACGCCATGGCGATCACCGCGTCACCCTTACGGATGCGATCCGCGCCGAGCAGCCGGTCGGCCTCCACCACGCCCGTACCGGCCCCGGCGACGTCGAAGTCGTCCTCGCCCAGCAGGCCAGGGTGTTCGGCCGTCTCGCCGCCCACCAGGGCGCAGCCGGCGAGCACACAGCCCTCCGCGATGCCCTTCACGATGGCAGCGACACGCTCGGGGTGGACCTTGCCGACGCAGATGTAGTCGGTCATGAACAGCGGCTCGGCACCGCACACCACGATGTCGTCCATCACCATGGCGACCAGGTCGTGGCCGATGGTGTCGTAGACGCCCATGCGGCGCGCGACGTCGACCTTGGTGCCGACGCCGTCCGTGGCGGAGGCGAGGAGCGGGCGCTCGTAGCGCTTGAGGGCGGAGGCGTCGAAGAGCCCGGCGAAGCCGCCGAGGCCGCCGAGAACCTCGGGGCGCTGGGTCTTCTTCACCCACTCCTTCATCAGCTCGACCGCGCGGTCGCCCGCCTCGATGTCGACGCCCGCCGCTGCGTAGCTGGCACCAGTTGTCTCAGACATGACTGTGAGAGCTTTCGTGTCGTACTGCAGGGTGTTACGGGCGACGGATCGCGTCGGCCGCGGCCGTGGCGGCGGGACCGGCCGCCAGCTCGGTCTCCAGGAGCTGCTTGCCGAGCAGCTCGGGGTCCGGCAGCTCCATCGGGTACTCGCCGTCGAAGCAGGCGCGGCACAGGTTCGGCTTGGCGATGGTGGTCGCCTCGATCATGCCGTCGATGGAGATGTAGGCGAGCGAGTCGGCGCCGAGCGAGGTGCCGATCTCCTCGATCGTCATGCCGTTGGCGATCAGCTCCGCGCGCGTGGCGAAGTCGATGCCGAAGAAACAGGGCCACTTCACGGGCGGCGAGGAGATCCGGATGTGGACCTCGGCGGCGCCCGCCTCGCGGAGCATGCGGACCAGGGCCCGCTGGGTGTTGCCGCGCACGATGGAGTCGTCGACGACGACCAGGCGCTTGCCCTTGATGACTTCCTTCAGCGGGTTCAGCTTCAGGCGGATGCCCAGCTGGCGGATGGTCTGCGAGGGCTGGATGAAGGTCCGGCCGACGTAGGCGTTCTTCACGAGACCCGCGCCGAAGGGGATGCCGGAGGCCTCCGCGTAGCCGATGGCGGCCGGGGTGCCGGACTCCGGGGTCGCTATGACCAGGTCGGCCTCGACGGGGGCTTCCTCGGCCAGCCGGCGGCCCATCTCCACGCGGGAGAGGTACACGTTCCGGCCGGCGATGTCGGTGTCCGGGCGGGCCAGGTACACGTACTCGAAGACACAGCCCTTGGGCTTCGCTTCCGCGAATCGGGAGGAGCGCAGGCCGTTCTCGTCGATGGCGACGAACTCGCCCGGCTCGATCTCGCGGACGAAGCTCGCGCCGCAGATGTCCAGGGCGGCGGTCTCGGAGGCGACCACCCAGCCGCGCTCCAGGCGGCCGAGGACCAGCGGGCGGATGCCCTGCGGGTCACGGGCGGTGTAGAGGGTGTGCTCGTCCATGAAGACGAGGGAGAAGGCGCCCCGCACCTTCGGGAGGACCTGGTGGGCCGCCTCCTCGATGGTCAGCGGCTTGCCGTCCTCGTCGACCTGGGCGGCCAGCAGGGCCGTCAGCAGGTCGGTGTCGTTGGTGGCCGCGACCCGGCTGGAACGGCTGTTGTTGTCGTTGGGCAGCTCGGCGACCATCTCGGCGAGCTGCGCCGTGTTGACCAGGTTGCCGTTGTGGCCGAGCGCGATGGAACCGTGCGCGGTGGCGCGGAACGTCGGCTGGGCGTTCTCCCACACGGAGGCGCCGGTGGTCGAGTAGCGGGCGTGACCGACCGCGATATGACCCTGGAGCGAACCGAGCGAGGTCTCGTCGAAGACCTGGGAGACCAGGCCCATGTCCTTGAAGACGAGGATCTGGGAGCCGTTGCTGACCGCGATTCCCGCGGATTCCTGACCCCGGTGCTGGAGGGCGTAGAGCCCGAAGTACGTGAGCTTTGCGACCTCTTCACCCGGAGCCCAGACACCGAAGACGCCGCAAGCGTCCTGGGGGCCCTTCTCGCCGGGAAGCAGATCGTGATTGAGTCGACCGTCACCACGTGGCACGGCACCGAGTGTAGGCGAGGTCGACCACTGGTCCGAATTGGGGATACGTGCCCTTAACGGGAAAGGGCTTACCGATCACCTTGTCGGTTTCCGCGTTTGCGCAGGTCAGCGAGGCGCGCCCGGGGATCTGAGAGTCGGCGGCGGCTCTGCGGGCATCGGTCGCGGGCCGGTTCGCCGGATGCGTGAGTGAGGTGTCGCACATCATCCGGGCGCGTTGCGGCTGAGGTGGATGCGGTCGCCGTCGCCGTCTGTGAGCGTCAGTTTCGCGTGTTGCGTCTCGGCGACGAGCGTGCCGGTGGTGAGCGCGCGGGCGAGCGCGCGCTCGAAGTCCATCCGGTCCGGGGCGCAGGCCATCCGGGTGGTGCGCAGGTCGCCGAAGGTGATCCGGTCGCCGTGGACGGTGACCCGGGCGCTGAACTGGTTGCAGCCGAGGTTGCCGGCCGCCTTGCCGTCCGCGTCGATGCGGAGGCGGGCGGAGGCGGGCGCGTGCCGGGTCGTGCCGCCGACGGTGAGGCTGTCGACCCGCCAGTCGACGCCGGTCACGGGCTGCTGGACGGTCACCGCACCACTGTCCGCCCTCCCGTTGCCGCACGCCACCGTGAGGACGGCGAGCACGGCGGCCGCCGGTGCGAGGACCATGCGCTGCTTGTACCGGTTCATGGCGATTCGACGGTGGAGCGGCCGGGTCGGTTCCGCTACGACATGAGCGGCAGCAGCCCCCCGATGTCCGCCCGCTCCCCACTGGCGCTCACCTTGGCCTCCTCCACGGCGTCCTTCCAGCTCAGGCGGCCGGTGGCGAGCCGGATCCAGGTCAGCGGGTCGGTCTCCACCACGTTGGGCGGGGTGCCACGGGTGTGCCGGGGCCCCTCGACGCACTGCACCACGGCGTACGGCGGCACCCGCACCTCGGTGGAGCCGCCGGGCGCCTTCACGGCGAGCGCGTCGGCGAGCAGCCGGGTGGCGGCGGCCAGGGCCTGGCGGTCGTACGGGATGTCCAGACCCGGTACGGCGGCGTTCAGGTCGTCGGTGTGGACGACGAGTTCGGCGGTGCGGGTGACCAGGTAGTCGTCCAGGGGCAGCGCACCGGCGCTCGTCTGCAGGATCCGGCTGCCGGAGTGCTCGGCGAGCAGGGTGCGCAGGGACCGGTCGATGTCCGTGAGGTGGGCGTCCAGGTCCTGGTGTCCGGCGGACAGGTTCCGGGTGAACTCGTCGATGGCGGCGGCGTTGGCCGCGGTGGCGAAGGGCCAGTCGAGCAGGACGGCGTCCGCCTTCGGCGGCTCGGGCAGGGCGAGCGCCCGGGGGATCGCGGTGAGCGCCATGCCGATGTGCACGACCAGCTCGCGTACGGTCCACTCGCCGAGCCGGGTGGGCAGGGCGAGCTGCTCCGGGGTGAGACCGCGCACCGCCTCCCGGACGCTTCCGAACTGGGCGAGGACCGCGGCGCGGGTCCTGTCGGGGTCGTAGCTGCGGGCGCGCTTCTTGGCCGGTGGCATGGCGGTGAGCCTATGCCCTGGCGGCGCGGGCCTTCAGGGCATTTTCGACCAGGCCGAACGCCCGGCCCGCCCGGTCGACGGTCTCTTCCGCTTGAGCCCGTGGCCGCATGAGCCCGTGGCCGCATGAGAAGGGCCCCGTCCGGCTTCCGGACGGGGCCCTTCTTCAGGTCTGCCTACGCCAGCAGCGCCGGGATGGTCTCCTCGTGGGCCTTCCGCAGCTCCTCCAGGGTGAGCGCGAACTCGCCCTGAACCTCGACCACTGCAGTGGAATCAGACGCGGTGCCGTCCACGACACCGATCCGGGTGGCCGGCAGGCCCCGCGCACCGCACATGTCGTTGAAGCGGACCTCCTCCGAGCGCGGCACCGCGACGATCGCGCGGCCGGCCGACTCGGAGAACAGGAACGTGAACGCGTCCAGGCCGTCCGGTACGACCAGCCGCGCGCCCTTGCCGCCGAGCAGCGCGGACTCGACCACGGCCTGGATCAGGCCGCCGTCGGACAGGTCGTGCGCGGAGTCGATCATGCCGTCGCGGGAGGCGGAGATCAGGATCTCGCCCAGCAGCCGCTCACGCTCCAGGTCGACCTTCGGGGGCAGGCCGCCGAGGTGGTCGTGGACCACCTGGGACCAGGCCGAGCCGCCGAACTCCTCGCGGGTGTCGCCGAGGAGGTAGATCAGCTGGCCCTCCTCCTGGAAGGCGACGGGCGTGCGGCGGGCCACGTCGTCGATCACACCCAGGACCGCGACCACCGGCGTCGGGTGGATCGCCGCCTCGCCGGTCTGGTTGTAGAGCGAGACGTTGCCGCCGGTCACCGGGGTGCCCAGCTGCCGGCAGGCGTCCGCCAGACCGCGCACGGCCTCCGCGAACTGCCACATCACGGCCGGGTCCTCGGGCGAGCCGAAGTTCAGGCAGTCGGACACGGCGAGCGGCTTGGCGCCGGTGGCGGCCACGTTGCGGTACGCCTCGGCCAGGGCCAGCTGCGCGCCCGTGTACGGGTCCAGCTTGGCGTAACGGCCGTTGCCGTCCGTCGCGATGGCGACACCGAGGCCGGTCTCCTCGTCCACGCGGATCATGCCGGAGTCCTCCGGCTGGGCGAGGACGGTGTTGCCCTGCACGAGGTGGTCGTACTGCTGGGTGATCCAGTTCTTGGAGGCCTGGTTGGGGGACCCGACCAGCTGCAGGACCTGGTCCTTCAGCTCCTGCGACGTCTCGGGCCGCGGCAGCTTGTTCGCGTCGTCGGCCTGCAGGGCGTCCTGCCAGTCCGGGCGGGCGTACGGGCGCTCGTACGTCGGGCCCTCGTGGGCGACCGTGCGCGGGTCGACGTCCACGATCTTCTCGCCGTGCCAGAAGATCTCCAGCCGGTCGCCGTCGGTCACCTCACCGATGACGGTGGCGATGACGTCCCACTTGGCGCAGATCTCCAGGAAGCGGTCGACCTTCTCCGGCTCCACGACCGCGCACATGCGTTCCTGCGACTCGCTCATGAGGATCTCCTCGGGCGAGAGCGTGGAGTCGCGCAGCGGGACGTCGTCCAGGGTGACGCGCATGCCGCCGGAGCCGTTGGACGCCAGCTCGGAGGTGGCGCAGGACAGACCCGCGGCACCGAGGTCCTGGATGCCGACGACCAGCTTCTCCTTGAAGGCCTCCAGGGTGCACTCGATGAGGAGCTTCTCCTGGAAGGGGTCGCCGACCTGGACGGCAGGGCGCTTCGACGGCTTGGCGTCGTCGAAGGTCTCGGACGCGAGGATCGAGGCACCACCGATGCCGTCACCACCCGTACGAGCCCCGTACAGGATGACCTTGTTGCCCGCGCCGGAGGCCTTGGCGAGGTGGATGTCCTCGTGCCGCATCACACCGATGGCACCGGCGTTGACCAGCGGGTTGCCCTGGTAGCAGGCGTCGAAGACGACCTCGCCGCCGATGTTGGGCAGGCCCAGGCAGTTGCCGTAGCCGCCGATGCCCGCGACCACGCCCGGCAGGACGCGCTTGGTGTCGGGGTGGTCGGCGGCGCCGAACCGCAGCGGGTCGACGACCGCCACCGGCCGCGCACCCATGGCGATGATGTCGCGGACGATGCCGCCGACACCCGTGGCCGCGCCCTGGTAGGGCTCGACGTACGACGGGTGGTTGTGCGACTCGACCTTGAAGGTCACGGCGTAACCCTGGCCGACGTCCACCACGCCCGCGTTCTCGCCGATGCCGACGAGGAGGGCGTCGCTCTCGGGCGCCTTCTCGCCGAACTGGCGCAGGTGGACCTTGGAGGACTTGTACGAGCAGTGCTCGGACCACATGACCGAGTACATGGCGAGCTCGGCGCCGGTCGGGCGGCGGCCGAGGATCTCCACCACCCGCTCGTACTCGTCCTTCTTCAGGCCGAGTTCGGCCCAGGGCAGCTCGACGTCGGGGGTCGCGGCCGCGTGCTCGACCGTGTCCAGAGGCGTCCGGCTCATGCGCCCACCAGCTTCTTGAGGATCGAGGTGAAGAACGGGAGCCCGTCGGTACGGCCCGTACCGACCAGCGGCTCGACGGCGTGCTCGGGGTGCGGCATGAGGCCGACGACATTCCCGGCCTCGTTGGTGATGCCGGCGATGTCCCGCAGCGAGCCGTTCGGGTTGAAGTCGAGGTAACGGAAGACGACGCGGCCCTCCGCCTCCAGCTTGTCCAGCGTGTACGCGTCGGCGACGTACCGGCCGTCCATGTTCTTCAGCGGGATGTGGATCTCCTGGCCGGCGCGGTAGTCGCTGGTCCAGGCGGTTTCCGCGTTCTCCACCCGCAGCTTCTGGTCGCGGCAGATGAAGTGGAGGTGGTCGTTGCCGAGCATCGCGCCCGGGAGGAGGTGGGCCTCGGTGAGGACCTGGAAGCCGTTGCAGATACCGAGGACCGGCAGTCCGGCCTTCGCCTGCTCGATGACCGTCTCCATCACCGGCGAGAACCGGGAGATGGCACCGGCGCGCAGATAGTCGCCGTAGGAGAAACCGCCGGGAAGGACCACGGCGTCGACCTGCTTGAGGTCCTTGTCCTTGTGCCAGAGGGCGACCGGTTCGGCGCCCGCGAGGCGGATCGCGCGCTGGGCATCGTGATCGTCGAGGCTGCCCGGGAAAGTGACGACGCCAATACGAGCGGTCACTTGGCCGCCTCCGCGACTTCCGTGGCCTCTTCCACCTTGACGGTGAAGTCCTCGATCACGGTGTTGGCGAGGAAGGATTCCGCAAGATCGTGGATGCGGGCGAGCGCGGCCTCGTCGACCGGCCCGTCAACTTCCAGTTCGAAGCGCTTTCCCTGGCGGACGTCCGAGATCCCTTCGAAACCCAGGCGCGGCAGCGCACGCTGGACCGCCTGGCCCTGGGGGTCGAGGATCTCCGGCTTGAGCATGACGTCGACTACGACGCGTGCCACTGGCACTCCCGGTGTGTGGTGCTGAGCAGGTTCCTTCAGACTACCCGCACAAAATTTCTACGCGAGTAGAGTTGTAGGAATCTACGTGAGGCGCATCACGATCGGGTGTCGGAGTCGTACGCCCGTGAAAAGTTCTGGGAAAGTTCCACAGTCCGCCCCGTTCACCTATTGTCTTCGGACACGCGGACGGATTTAGTCGGGCTTCACTTTGCATTGCCGGGCACTGTACAAATGAATTGGCAATAGCCGATACTCGGCACGTCATCGCCGTTGAGCTGTATCGACGTGCCGCACGAAGGGACCGATATTCGTGGCGCAAAAGGTCGTGGTCACGCTCTTTGACGACATCGACGGCTCGGAAGCGGCGGAAACGATCGCCTTCGGACTCGACGGCAAGTCGTACGAGATCGACCTGAACGAAACCAACGCCAAGAAACTGCGCAAGGCGCTCGCGCCCTACGTCGAGGCCGGCCGCAAGCGGTCGCGCTCCGGCAAGGCGTACAAGCAGACGGAGGTCGCCCCCGACCCGGCGGCCGTCCGCGCCTGGGCCCAGGCCAACAAGATGGACGTCCCCGCCCGCGGACGCATCCCCAAGAAGGTCTACGAGGCGTTCAGCGCCGCGCAGTGAGGCGCGCGCCGGGAGCCGCACGAGCGGCCCGGCCGCATGAGCCCGCGAAGGGGCAGCCCTCAGGGCCCGTCAGCGGACCCTGAGGGCCGCGCACTTGGGCATACCGGGCAGCAGGGGGAGCCGACTTGCGCGACCCCCCTGTTGATCAGCTAATGTCTGGGACACGCCGAGGGGCGAGGCCGAAAGGCCGGAACCCCGAGGAGCGTGCGGGTGTAGTTCAGTAGCAGAACATCCCCCTTCCAGGGGGAAGGCGCAGTGTGCGATTCCTGTCACCCGCTCCGGCACCGCTTGTCACGACCACTCTGGTGGATCAGGTAGGCTGGTGCTCGCACCGATCGGTGGGAGCCGGTCGGGAGCAGTGCGGACGTAGCTCAGTTGGTAGAGCGCAACCTTGCCAAGGTTGAGGTCGCGAGTTCGAGCCTCGTCGTCCGCTCGGGAATGAGACCCCGGTCCACTGGACCGGGGTCTTTTCGTTGTCCGTGATCCGCTCTGACATTTGTCATGCCGGGCGATGACATCGCACACTGCCGCACCGCTCCGGCCGCCGGGACGCTGGCGTCATGGACTACGACGAACACGAGCACGTGATTGAGGTGACCGACCTCAAGCGCGTCTACGGGGGCGGGTTCGAGGCCGTACGCGGAGTCTCCTTCTCCGTCCCGCGTGGGGAGATCTTCGCCCTGCTCGGGACCAACGGCGCCGGCAAGACCTCGACGGTCGAACTGCTGGAGGGGCTGGCCGTACCCGCCGGGGGCCGGGTCCGGGTCCTCGGCCACGATCCGTACCGCGAGCGGGCCGCCGTACGGCCGCGCACCGGTGTGATGCTCCAGGAAGGAGGCTTTCCGGCCGAGCTCACCGTCGCCGAGACGGCCCGGATGTGGGCGGGCTGCACGAGCGGGGCGCGGCCGGAGGCGGAGGCGCTGGAGCTGGTGGGGCTGACCGGCAGGGCCGGCGTCCGGGTCAAACAGCTCTCCGGCGGCGAGCGGCGCCGGCTCGACCTGGCGCTCGCCCTGCTCGGCGATCCCGAGGTGCTCTTCCTCGACGAGCCGACGACCGGGCTCGACGCGGAAGGCCGCCGGGACACCTGGGAGTTGGTCCGCGCGCTGCGCGACGCCGGTACCACCGTGCTGCTGACCACGCACTATCTGGAGGAGGCCGAGGGCCTCGCCGACCGGCTCGCCATCCTGCACGAGGGCCGTGTCGCCGCCTCCGGCACCCCGGCCGAGGTCACCGCCGGCCGCCCTTCCCGGATCTCCTTCCAGCTGCCCGACGGCTACTTCCTCGGCGATCTGCCCCCGCTGGCCGAGCTCGGCGTGTGCGCGCACGAAACCGACGGCAGGGTCGTACGGCTGCGGACGCGGGAGCTGCAGCCCACCGCGACCCGGCTCCTGGCCTGGGCCGAGCAGGCGGGGGTCGAACTGCGCGGACTGGACGTGCGGTCGGCCTCGCTGGAGGAGGCGTTCCTCGGGATCGCACGCGAGCGGGAGACGGTGGCATGAGCGGGACCGGAACGGGAGCGAGGGGGCGCGGAATGCGCGAGGTGGGAGCGCGAGCCGCCGTGGGCCGGGGCGGGACCGCGGCGGAGGCCGGGAGCCGTGGCGTGAGCGGCGTGCGCGGGGCGGAACGCGGCGGGGGGACGTCGGCGGGCCGGCGGCTGTGGGCGCTGGGGCGGGCCGAACTCACCCTGCTCAGCCGCAACCGCGGGGTCGTCTTCACCGCGCTGGCCGTGCCGCTCCTGCTGCCGTTCACCGTGCGGCCGGCCATGGACCAGCTGGATCTGAAGAAGCAGGGGCTGACCATCGGCACCACCCTGCTGACGGCCGCGATCGGCTTCTCCTTCCTCTTCGCCGTCTACACCTCCCTGGTCAACACCTACGTCGCCCGCCGCGAGGAACTCGTCCTCAAACGGCTGCGCACCGGCGAGCTCTCCGACACGGAGATCCTCACCGGCACCGCCCTGCCCGCGCTCGTCATCGGCCTGGCCCAGGCGCTGGTGCTGTGCGCCGGATGCGCGGCCCTGCTGCACACCGGCGCGCCCAAGGCGCCGTATCTGATCCTGCCCGGGCTGGTGGCCGGTTATCTGGTCAGTGCCGCGCTCGCCGCGCTCACCGCGTCCTTCACCCGGACCGTGGAGAGCGGCCAGGTGACCGCGATGCCGCTGATGTTCCTGTCGATGGTCGGCTCCGGGATCACGATCCCCACGGAGGTCATGCCGGACAAGCTGGCCACCGTCTGCGACCTGCTCCCGCTGTCCCCGGCGATCCGGCTCGTGCGCGGCGGCTGGACGGGCCAGTTGAGCACCGGGGAGGCGCTCGGCGCCCTGGCGACCGCGTTGGCCTGGATCTTCCTGGCGGTGTTTGCTGTACAGCGGCGGTTCCGCTGGGAGCCGCGGCGCTGAGGGACGGGGGACGCGCGGATGACGGGACGCATACGGCGGTGGCAGCAGCGGCACTGGGGGGAGCGCAGCAAGGCCGAGCGCGTCGAGCTGTACAGCGTCCTCACCTGGCACGGCACGGTCTGGTTCATCATGGGCTGCTGGGTGCTGCTGCCGCTGCCCGGCGGTCTCGCCCACCGGCCGGTCGCTATCGTCCTCGGCGCCCTCCTCGCCCTCGTGGCGGTCCTGCAGTGCGCGCTCACGAACCGGCTCACCAGGACCGTGCTCGACCACTACCTCGGGCGCGCCGAGCTGCCGGCCCGCACCCACCGCGCACCGGCGGTCCTGCTGGGCCTGGCGCTGGCGCTGATCGTGGCGCTCGCCGGGCTGGACGCGGCGACCCCGATGGCGGTCCGGTTCACGATCGGTGGTGTCGTACTTCCCTTCGCGCTGCTGTACGGACTCACGGTCCCGGTCCGGGTGTTCCTGCGTCGGTCGGCGGTGTTCGCGGTCCTGCTCACGGCTGCCGTCGGGCTCGCCGACCGCGACGGCGCCGGGCTGGTGGCGACCGGTGCGATGGCCGTCTTCCAGGCGGTCTTCGCGTTGCTCGCCGGCCGCTGCGGTGCCTGGACCCTGGCCGTGCTGTGGGAGGCGGAGCGGGCCCGCGAGGTGGAGACCCGGCTCGCCGTCGCCGAGGAGCGGCTGCGGTTCGGACGGGATCTGCATGACGTGCTGGGACGGAACCTGTCCGTGATCTCCCTCAAGAGCGAGCTGGCCGTCCAGCTGGCCCGGCGGGGCCGGCCGGAGGCGGTGGAGCAGATGATCGAGGTGCAGCGCATCGCGCAGGAGTCCCAGCGGGAGGTGCGGGCCGTCGTACGCGGGTACCGGGAAGCCGATCTCGGGGCCGAACTGGCGGGTGCCCAGGGCGTGTTGACGGCCGCGGGCATCGCGTGCGAGGTCCGCGCGGAGGCCACGGGGCTGCCCGCCGAGGTGCAGTCCGCGCTTGGCTGGGTGGTGCGCGAGGCCACCACCAATGTGCTGCGGCACGGGGATGCGGACCGGTGTGAGGTGGAACTGCGGGTGCCTGAGGGGCGTGTGGTGCTGACGGTGGAGAACGACGGGGTGACGGGAACCCCTCACGGGGGTGGGGGTTCCGGGCTCGCCGGGCTTCGGGAGCGGCTGGCGGTCGTCGGCGGGACCCTGGAGGCCGGGGCGATCGACGGAGACCGGTTCCGGCTGGTGGCCGAGGTGCCTTTGATGCAGGAAGTGAGTGAAGTCACGTCATGAGCACTCCGGTACGGCTGTTGCTCGCCGATGACGAACACCTGATCCGGGGCGCGCTGGCCGCGCTGCTGTCGCTGGAGGACGATCTGCTGGTCGTCGCGGAGGCGGCCAGCGGGCCCGAGGCGCTGGCGATGGCGCGGGCCCACGCACCCGATGTGGCCGTGCTGGATCTCCAGATGCCGGGCGCCGACGGTGTGAAGGTCGCCACATCCCTGCGCGCCGAACTGCCCGGCTGCCAGGTCCTGATCGTCACCGGACACGGCCGCCCCGGCCATCTGAAACGGGCGCTCGCGGCCGGTGTGCGCGGGTTCGTCCCGAAGACCGTCAGCGCGCGGCGGCTCGCCGAGATCATCCGGACCGTGCACGCGGGAAACCGTTACATCGACCCGGAGTTGGCCGCCGACGCGATCTCCGCCGGTGACTCCCCGCTGACCGCGCGGGAGGCCGAGGTGCTGGAACTGGCGGCCGAGGGGGCGCCGGTCGCGGAGATCGCCGAGCGGGCCGCGCTGTCGCCGGGGACCGTGCGGAACTACCTCTCCTCGGCCGTCACGAAGCTCGGCGCCGAGAACCGTCATGCGGCGGTGCGTCTCGCACGGGAGCGAGGTTGGGTATAGTTGCTCTCGCGCCACGGCGCAACGCGGACGTAGCTCAGTTGGTAGAGCGCAACCTTGCCAAGGTTGAGGTCGCGAGTTCGAGCCTCGTCGTCCGCTCGGGAAGAAGACCCCGGTCCACTGGACCGGGGTCTTCTCGTGCTGCTAGCTCCAGCTCAGACCGGTGAGCCGCTCGTACGCCTCCACGTACTTCTGCCGGGTCTGCTCGACGACCCGGTCCGGCAGCGGCGGCGGGGGCTGCTCGCTCTTCCGGTCCCAGCCGGACTCGGCGGAGGTGAGCCAGTCCCGGACGAACTGCTTGTCGTACGACGGCTGGGCGCGGCCCGGCTGCCACTGGTCGGCCGGCCAGAAGCGGGAGGAGTCCGGGGTGAGGACCTCGTCCGCGAGCACCAGGCTGTCGCCCTCGAAGCCGAACTCGAACTTGGTGTCCGCCAGGATGATCCCCCGGTCGCGGGCGATGTCCCGTGCCCGCGCGTACACGGCGAGGGTCGCCTGGCGCAGCTGGGCGGCGGTGTCGGCGCCGACCTGGCGGGCGACCTCCTCGTAGGAGACGTTCTCGTCGTGCTCGCCGACCTCGGCCTTGGTGGCGGGAGTGAAGATCGGGGCCGGGAGTTCAGAACCGTCGACGAGGCCTTCGGGGAGGGCGAGGCCGCAGACCGTACGGGACTCGTTGTACTCGACCAGGCCGGAGCCGGTGAGGTAGCCGCGGGCCACGCACTCCACCGGGACCATCTTCAGGGACTTGCAGACCAGCGTGCGGCCCGCCCAGTCGGCGGGGGCGCCCTCGGGCACCTCGGTGCTGATCACGTGGTTCGGTGCCAGGTCCCGCAGCTGGTCGAACCACCACAGGGAGAGCTGGGTGAGGACGCGGCCCTTGTCGGGGATCTCCGTGGGCAGCACCCAGTCGTAGGCGGACATGCGGTCGCTGGCGACCATCACGAGGTCGCCCGCCTCGTTCTGGTACAGCTCGCGCACCTTTCCGGTGTGCAGGTGCACCAGGCCCGGAACCTGGATCGGCTCGGGCTTTTCTACGAATCCGGACACGGTTCCTCCCCGTGGTTCTGTCCAAGTGCCTCGATTCTCCCTTATCGGGGGGATCGGTTTCGGTCAGGGGGGTCGGGCTCGGTCCGCCGGCGGTCAGTCGCGTTTGCAGATGCGGTCCAGGAGGTTCGCCGTGGCGCGCTGGACGCGGGGGTCCACATGCCCGGGGCGGTCCAGGGACGGGGACCAGGCGAAGGTGCCGGAGGCGAACACCCAGGCCCCGGAGGGGGCGCGGTAGAGGGAGGTCTCCTGGTGGCGCAGGACGCCGTCGCTGTCGGTGTACGGGGAGTGGGCGAGCAGGATGCGTTCCTCATGCGTGGGCAGCGGGGTGCGCGGGAAGTACCGGTCGGCCTCGCCGGCGACCAGACCCTGGATCTCCTCGCCCTCCTGCGCGCCGGTCGCCTCCCACAGCCAGTGCCCGGCGTTGCGGACGACCAGCGGATGCGGCTCGGGCACCCGGCCCGCGTACTGGATGCCGACCAGCTGCTGCTCGGGCCGGTCGATCTCCCGCCAGAGGACCGGCTTGCCGGGCCCTTTGCGTTTGCGGCAGGTCAGCAGCCGGTCCGGCACGCCGGACGGGGACGGGCCCAGCTCCACCTGCCAGTACATGGTGTTGGCGGAGAGGAAGACCAGTGAGGTGCCGTGGTCGCGGGCGTCCTCCACGGCCCGGCGCATCGGCACCGTCCAGTACTCGTCGTGCCCGGGGAAGACCAGGCCCCGGTAGCGGCCGGGGTCGACGCGGCCGGCGTGCAGGTCGCGGGCGTCGGCGTAGGCGAGGTCGTAGCCGTAGCGCTCGGCCCAGCGGATGAAGTCGTAGGCGTGCCCGACGTGCAGGGGCAGGCCGGCGCCGGCGTAGGGGCGGTCGAAGGAGACCGTGGACGCCGCATCGGCCTCGCCGAGCAGCCGGCCCTTGTCGTCCCAGGCGTGGTAGAGGCTGGCGCCGGTGCGGCCGTCCTCCGGATACAGGTTGTACGCCTGCCAGGTGATGTCCGGCAGCAGCAGGAGCAGGTCGGCGGGGTGGCCGTCGCGGACCGTGAAGGGCACGTGGGAGCGGTAGCCGTCGGCCGTGGTGAGGACGGCCACATAGGCGCCGATGGGCCAGTGCGCGGGCACCTGGAGGCGCCAGGACAGCCACCAGTGGTGGCAGGAGACCGTGCGGTCGGCGGCCAGCGGCGGGGGCTGGACGATGCCGGACAGACGCGGGCTGGTGGTGATCTTCGCGGCGCCGTCGCCGCCGTAGTGGCCGATCCGGTAGATGTCGACGCCGAACTCCTGGGGCGGGTCGACCGTGATGTGGAAGTCGATCGCCTCTCCGGGCGTGACCGCGCCGGTCGCGGTGAAGCCCTTGATCTGGCGGCGCACGTCGTCGGCCGAGCGGGGCCCGGGCACGCGCGGGGTGGGACCGACCCCTTTGAGCGGCTGCGGGCTCGGGTCGACGTACCAGGGCACGACATGACCGGTGTCGTCGAAGTAGGTCTCACTGCCGCGCAGCCAGGGTACCGGGCCCTGACCGAAGGGGTCCGTGACGGCGTGCGCGAGCGCTCCGGACTCCCAGCGGCGGATGTGGTCCGAGGCCATGATCGCTCCCCTCCCTCATGCCCCCCGTGTCGTCCTGTCTCGGTGGTGCTCGCGGTGCTCTCCGTGCTCGGTGATACGCGCAGTCCTCGGGCGTGCTGTCGTATGTCGCACGCTCTTGCCAGGTGCGTGGTCGCTCCCAGCACATCACATAACGCACGGGCTCGGTCACTAGTCGTTGCGAATTGACCTGAAGTGGAAGACAGAGCTCCCGTTTGACGAGCCGTAAGGGCTCCTAAACGAGCCGTACGGGCTTCTCCGGGCGTATCCCGGACGCGGCCAGCCAGTCCCGCAGCGGGCCCGGGTCTCCCTCCTCGATGAGGCTGAGAACCTTCGGTGTCAGGTCGGCGGCGCGCTCGCCGCCCAGCAGCAGGGAGGGGCCGTCCAGCCAGTCCAGGGCGGGCACCGCGCCGGCGGTGTCGACGGCCGCGCAGCACACCATCGCCGTGACGTGATCGGTGAGCAGGTCGCGGGCGGTGCGCGGGGGCTGCAGCGGGAAGAGCGGCAGGCCGCCGTCGTCCCACAGGGCGCTCTCCGGGGTCCCGCCGGTGGCGGCCGCACCGGACCTCGGCGCGGCGGCCTCCTCACGGGCCAGCGCGGCGCTCAGGCCTGCGGCGAGGGCGGCGCTGCGTTCCGTGCCGGGGTCCTCTGCGCCGGGGCCCGCCTCGGCTTCGCGGGCCACCTCGGCTTCGCGGGTCGCCTGCGGCGCCTCGACGGTGCGGGATGCGTCCGCCTCGGCTCCGCCCTCGGCGTCCGGGCTCCCCTCCGCACCACTCGTGCGGGTCTCGTCGCCGGGTGCGGGCGGCACGTGTGGGGCGTCCTCGCCGTCGGCGGCCCGCGGTGTGGAGGGGCCTGCAGGGTCGCGCTCGTAGTCGGCGGGTGGACGGGTGTCCTCGGGGGATCTCTGTATCGCCGCCTCCGTGGGGCGCTCGGTGAGGTGGTGCAGGACTCGGGCCAGGGTGGGGCCGCCGGGGTCGGGGGCCGCGGGGTCGGGGGCGGGGCGGACGCCGAGGGAGTCCAGGACGCGGTGCAGGCGGGCCGCGTCGGCGCGCCAGGTGCGGTCCACGACCTCCTCCGGATACGCCTGCCAGTCCACCGGCGCCCAGTCCGGCCCGGACTCCGCGGGGCCGCCGTGGAAGAGGCGGGCGGCGAGGAGGGACGCGGCCTCGTCGACGACGCCCGGCTCCTCCAGCAGGTCGCACGCGGGCCGCTCGCCGAGCCGGGAGGTGAAACCCTCGGCCAGGCGGTCGCGCCGGGACAGCTCGGTGAGCGCCGCCACCACGCCCGCGTCCAGCCGGGAGGGCCAGCGGCCCATGCGCCAGGCGGGCAGCGCGACCCTGGTCAGCAGCCGGTCCCAGCCGGCGTAGGCGAGGCCCACCTGCTCCTGGGCGACGATCCGCAGGCCGTAGTCGACGGCCTGCGCCCGCTCGGCCGCCGCCGCGGCGACCCCGCGCTCCATCTGCGTCGCGTGCTCCCGGCAGCCGCGCAGCAGCAGCCGGGCCACCCAGCCCAGGGCCGCGCACACGCCGCGTGTCACGGGGCAGCGGCCCGGTGTCGAGGCGACCGCGACCGCCGCGTCCAGGCCGCGCACAAAACGCCGTGCGGCGGCTATGTCGGGGTGCGCCGAGGGGCCCGTACCGGCGATGACCGGGGCGAGGACCGCGCGCAGCTCACCGACCCGCATCCACCACAGGAACGGCGAACCGATGACGAGCACCGGCGCGACGGGCGCGCGGCGGCGGCCCGGGCCCGCCAGCTCGTCCTCGCCGGAAGCGAGGCGCGGGGGCGGGCCGTTGGCCGAGTGCGTGCGGTCCTCCAGCCAGCTGTCGCAGTCCGGGGTGAGCGCTATGGCCGAGGGCGCCGGCACGTCCAGCCGGTCGGCGAGGTCGCGCACCATCCGGTACAGGTCCGGGGCGGACTCCTCCGGGACCGGCACCGTCGGGCTGACGGCGGGGCGGGCCCGGGCCACGACCAGGGCGATACCGGCGGCGGCCAGCAGCACCAGCACGGCGAGCACGCCCACGACCCAGCGGGCCGTGTCCCAGCCCCGGCCGACGAAGTGGCCGGTGGAGCCGCCGGTCAGCAGGATCACCGCGGCGGCCGCGGGCAGCAGGGCCACGGCCAGCGCCCGGCCCCGGACCCGCAGTACGGCGAGGGCCCGGGAGCGCGCGGCCTGCGCGCCCGCCTCCGCACCGATTCCGGTCACGTCCCGCCCTCACCCCCTCGCTGCCGATGCCGTGCTGTCCTGTTGGTGCTCACTCCCCCACTGTGGCACCCGCCACTGACATCGCAATGCCGGTGAGCCAAGTGCCGGAACCTTGCGCGGAACCCTAGTTGGGGCCCCGGCCCCCGTCAGCCATATGGACGATTGCTCACTCGATGGAATGGCTTTGGTCAGAGGTGGGCGACAGACAGCAAGGATCAGGCCCCGGATCGGGGATCCGGGGCCTGCGTCGGGAGGGGACGGATCAGGCGGTGGGCGCCTGACCTGCCCGGGCCGCCTGCTCGGCCCGGGCCGCCTTCGCGGCGATGTCGGTGCGGTGCTGGGAGCCGTCCAGACGGACCCGGCCCACCGCCCTGTACGCCCGCTCGCGCGCCTCGGTCAGGTCCTTGCCTGCGGCGGTGACGGACAGCACCCGTCCGCCCGCGCTGACGACGGCGTCGCCGTCCCGCCTGGTCCCGGCGTGCAGCACGTACGCGTGCGGGGCGTCCTCGGCGGCCACCTCGTCCAGACCGGTGATCGGGTCACCGGTGCGGGGGGTGGCGGGGTAGTTGTGCGAGGCGACGACGACCGTGACGGCCGCGTCCTCGCTCCAGCGCAGGGGCGGCAGGTCGGCGAGGTTGCCGGTGGCGGCGGCCATCAGGAGGCCGGCCAGCGGGGTCTTCAGCCTGGCCAGCACGACCTGGGTCTCGGGGTCGCCGAACCGGGCGTTGAACTCGATCACCCGGACACCGCGGCTCGTGATCGCCAGGCCCGCGTAGAGCAGACCGGAGAAGGGGGTGCCGCGGCGGTGCAGCTCGTCCACGGTCGGCTGCAGCACCGACTCCAGGACCTCGTCGACCAGCTTCGGCTCGGCCCAGGGCAGCGGCGAGTACGCGCCCATGCCGCCGGTGTTCGGGCCCTCGTCGCCGTCCAGGGCGCGCTTGAAGTCCTGGGCGGGCTGGAGCGGTACGACCGTCTCCCCGTCGGTGATCGCGAAGAGGGACACCTCGGGGCCGTCGAGGAACTCCTCGATGACCACGCGGTCACAGGCGGCGGCGTGGGCCTTGGCGGCCTCCAGGTCGTCGGTGACGACCACGCCCTTGCCGGCGGCGAGGCCGTCGTCCTTGACGACGTAGGGGGCGCCGAAGGCGTCGAGGGCCTCGGCGACCTCCTCGGCCGTCGTGCACACGTAGGAGCGGGCGGTCGGCACCGCGGCCGCCGCCATGACGTCCTTGGCGAAGGCCTTGGAGCCCTCCAGCTGCGCGGCCTCCTTGGACGGGCCGAACACCGGGATGCCCGCCGCGCGGACGGCGTCGGCCACACCGGCGACCAGCGGCGCCTCCGGGCCGACGACGACCAGGTCGGCACCGAGGCCGGCGGCCAGCTCGGCGACCGCCTTGCCGTCGAGCGCGTCGACCGCGTGCAGCTCGGCGACCTCGGCGATGCCGGCGTTGCCGGGGGCGCAGTGCAGCGCGGTGACGTCGGGGTCGAGGGACAGGGAACGGCACAGGGCGTGTTCGCGGGCGCCGCCGCCGATGACGAGGACCTTCACGGGGGTCAGCCTAATGGCAAGGTTGCCGAAGGTCGGGGCGCGGGTTTGTTGGGGTTTCCTCCAAAGGGGGCCCGGGAAAGCCCGGTCGGACGCCTGCGAAACCCTGCTCGGGCACCCCTGAGAACGCCCTGCGTGCCCTGCCTACCCTGCATGCCCTGCTCGCGTTACTCGTTCGAGAACTCCTCCACCACCGTCGCGCCCAGCTCCCGCACGATCAGTTCGTGGCCGGAGAGAGCCGACTCGTCCAGGTCCGGGTCGTCGTCCTCGGGGATGTCGTCCTCGGGGGCGACGGGGGGCGGCGGCTCGGGCGCGGCGGCGTGCTGGGGGGCGGGGGCGGACGCGGCAGGTCCGCCCTCGGGGCCTGACTGCGGCGTCGCGGGCGTCTGCGGAGCGGGCTGAGGAGCCGCGGGACGGGGTGCGGCCGGGGCGCCGTAGCCACCGCCGCCTCCCGCGGGGGCGCCGCCGTAACCGCCTCCGCCGCCGAAGCCCGAGCCCCCCGCGGACGGGGGTGCGGAGCCGCCGCCGGACGGGTCGACGACCGCCTCGATCTTCCACTGCACGTTGAACTGCTCGGCCAGCGCCGCCCGCAGCACGTCCTCGCTGCCGCTGCCCGCGAAGTTGTCACGGGCACCGGCGTTGACGAAGCCGAGCTGGAGGGTGGTGCCGTCGAAGCCGGCCACCTGCGCGTTCTGGCTGAGCAGGATCCAGGTGAAGCGGCGGCGGTTCTTGACGGCCTCCAGGATGTTCGGCCAGAGCATGCGGGGGTCGAGGCCACCGGCGGGGGCGGCCGCGGGCGCCGCCGGAGCCGCGGGGGATGCCGGGGGCTGCTGCTGGGCCGGGGCACGGCCGGGGCCCGGAGCCTGCCCCTGGGGCGCGCCGCCCGCCGGTGCCGCTGCCGTGGGCCAGCCACCGGGGCGCCGGCCGCTTCCGGCGGCTGCGGCGCTGGGCCAGGCACCGGGAGCGGCGGGGGCCTGCGCGGAAGGACCGGCCGGGGCGGCGGCACCAGGGGCGCCGGAAGGCGGCACCTGGGCCTGGCCGGAAGGCGCGGGGGCCGTCGGAGCGGCCGGGGTGGCCGGTGCGACCGGAGCGGCGGCTGCCGGAGTCGGTACGGGGGCCGTCGGAGCTGCGGGGGCCGTGGGCGCGGGGGCGGCAGGAGCCGGACCGCCGACACCGGGGCCACCGGCACCAGGACCACCCACGCCCGGACCGCCACCGGAACCCGGACCGCCACCGGCGCCAGGACCACCGGCACCCGGCGCGCTGGAGGCTCGTACGGCCGCACGGGCCGCCGCCGGGCCGCCGCCGGTCGGTACGGAGGCGGCGGCGGGCGGCATGGGGGCGGCGGCAGGTGGCATGGGGGCGCCGCCGTGGGCCTCCGGCCCGGGGACGTAGCCCATCGCGGGCGCGCCGGAGCCGCCCGCGAAGTGGACACCGCGCTCGAGACGGTCGAGGCGGGCCATCACGGACCGCTCGTCTCCATAGGCGGCCGGGAGCAGCACGCGCGCGCAGATCAGTTCCAGCTGGAGGCGGGGCGAGGTGGCGCCGCGCATCTCCGTCAGGCCGGTGTTGACGAGGTCGGCGGCGCGGCTCAGCTCGGCGGCGCCGAAGGTGGCGGCCTGGGCCTGCATGCGTTCCAGGACGTCGGTCGGGGCGTCGAAGAGCCCCTTCTCCACGGCGTCCGGGACGGCGGCGAGGATCACCAGGTCCCGGAGCCGCTCCAGCAGGTCGGCGACGAAGCGGCGCGGGTCGTTGCCGCCCTCGATGACACGGTCGACGACCTCGAAGGCGGCGGCCCCGTCACCGGTGGTGAAGGCCTCGACGACGGAGTCGAGAAGGGAGCCGTCGGTGTAGCCGAGGAGGGAGGTGGCCATGGCATACGTCACACCCTCCGCACCGGCACCGGCGAGGAGCTGGTCCATGACGGACATGGAGTCACGCACGGAGCCTGCGCCGGCGCGGACGACGAGGGGCAGCACGCCCTCCTCGACCGGGATGTTCTCCTTCCGGCACACCTCGGCGAGGTAGTCCCGCAGGGTGCCGGGGGGCACGAGCCGGAAGGGGTAGTGATGGGTGCGCGACCGGATCGTGCCGATGACCTTCTCGGGCTCGGTGGTCGCGAAGATGAACTTGAGGTGCTCCGGCGGCTCCTCGACGACCTTCAGCAGCGCGTTGAAACCGGCCGACGTGACCATGTGGGCCTCGTCGATGATGTAGATCTTGTACCGGCTGCTCGCGGGGCCGAAGAACGCCTTCTCGCGCAGCTCACGGGCGTCGTCCACACCACCGTGAGAGGCCGCGTCGATCTCGATGACGTCGATCGAGCCGGGGCCGTTCCTGGCGAGGTCCTGGCACGACTGGCATGTGCCGCACGGGGTCGGAGTGGGACCTTGCTCACAGTTCAGACAGCGGGCGAGGATCCGCGCGCTGGTCGTCTTGCCGCAGCCGCGCGGACCGCTGAACAGGTACGCGTGATTGACCCGGTTGTTCCGCAGCGCCTGCTGCAGCGGGTCGGTGACATGCTCCTGCCCGATGACCTCGGCAAAGGTCTCCGGGCGATAGCGGCGGTACAGCGCGAGAGACGACACGCATACGAGGTTATAGGCGCCCACTGACAACCGGTCCCGGCCGCCGACCCCGGCCCCGGACCCCGGGAACGCAAGGGCCCCCCACGCACCCGCCAGAGCCGACCTACCCTTGCTGCCTTCCGGCCCTGGGGGAGTTCAGTCAGATAGCGCCGCGTGAGGGGCTGTGCCCAACAGTACCCGATCGCGGCCTGCGCGCCGCAACCGACGGAGGCCTGCGGGAACGAGTTCGCGAGCACTCCCCTCGGTCATGTAATGTTTCCGGCGGAGGATTCGCCTAGAGGCCTAGGGCGCACGCTTGGAAAGCGTGTTGGGGGCAACCCCTCACGAGTTCGAATCTCGTATCCTCCGCAGCCGCCCACCTGGGCAGACGAAGGCTCCGACCGGATCACGGTCGGAGCCTTCGTCGTTCCGTGGTTGCAGTTTTGGTTGCAGTTCCCGGCCACCCCTCGTCGAGGAGGGCAGGCACTGGCAGTGAGCCGGCCCTCGATCGCTGCGCGCCCGCCGGCCGGCTCGGGAGTGATCAGCAGTTGTGAACCCACGACCGCAGGAGCAGCCTGGACGCACGATCGCGGATCGCGTGCAGACCCCTCGACTTCACAGGGATACCCGGACGGCACGGTCCGCTTCCTGGAAACGCCGGCCGGTCCGCCTCTGGGCCTGGGCGGCATGCCCTTCGAGGCCGCCGAGTTCCACGTCCCCGAAAACAGCGTCCTGGCCCTGCACACGGACGGACTGATCGAATCCCAGGTCCGCGACTTGGACGACGCCTGCGAGCTGCTACGCCCTGGGCTCGCCGAACCCGACCGCCCACTGGAGGAGACCTGCGGCCATCAGGCGTTCGCCACCGCCGGCGTCAGCCGTGCCGCGCTCCGCAGCGAACAGGAAGCGGTCAACGCGAAAAAATCTGTGGCTCTTCGCGGCAACCTTTTCGGCCTCTCGGACCACTCGGTGTTGTCCGGCCATGTGGTCGGTCAGATGCAACGGCTGAAAGAGAGCACAGGCATGTCCCTGGAACGAGAGCACAGACATGTCCCCGGCCCACCCACGTCATCGGTGGCATCCCGCGTCGGCGGCCACCGTGCCGACGGCGGCGCCCGCGGTGGTCGCCCGAAGCATCGTGGCCGTCGGTTGCTCGCGCGTCGGGGTTTCTGGGCGGGCCTCGTCATGGTGGTCGTGGCCGGCTCGGCTGTCGTGGTCAGCCAGGCTTCGGCGCAGCAGACCCTGGATCTGAAGAAGTGGTACGTGCTGGTCAACCGCAACAGCGGCAAGGTGCTGGACGACCGCGCCTTCGCCACGAACGACGGCGCGGCGGTGGTGCAGTGGGCGCGCCACGGCGAGGCCAACCAGCAGTGGCGGCTCATCGACGCGGGTGACGGGTACTACCGGCTGCAGAACCGGAACTCCGGCAAGGTGCTGGACGACCTCGGCTGGTCGAAGACCGCCGGCTCCGCCATCGTGCAGTGGAAGGACCTGAACGGCACCAACCAGCAGTTCAAGCTGGCCAAGTCGCCGGGCGGCTATGTGCGTTTGGTCAATCGCTTCAGTGGCATGGCCGTCGAGGTCCACAACGCCGCCAAGGCCGACGGGGGCGACGTCGTCCAGGATCGCGACCGGGGCGGCGCCGATCAGCAGTGGCAACTCGTCCCGGCCGGGAGTGTCGGCAGCGCCGGTACGCCCACCGCGCCGGGCGGCAGCGTTCCCACCAGCCAGGCTCCGAGCGGCTCGCACCCGTCGTCGCCGTCGTCTCCCGAGGCTGGTGGCGGCAGCTCGACGACACGTTTCATGGGCAGTAGCACGGTGCTCATCGGCGGCTCGATGTCCGACGCCTCGGCGGCCGCCGCGCCGTTCGACGTGCGGTACGCCTATGTGCACAGCCAGCCCGCGCCTTCATCGGACTACTACTCGGCAGCGCGCTGCCAGGACGGGTGGTCGAACTGGTGGGGCTGCTGGAACGGCAGCACCACGGCGCCCGGCACTTACGTGACCTGGCGGGACTCCGTGGCGGCCCACGCGACGTACAAGGGCAGCCCGCGCCCGCAGAAGATGCTCTGGACGTGGTACTCGTTGCGCGACCTCGGAGATGCGGCAGGCCAGGGCGACGGTCCGGGCGAGGTCCAGGCCATCAACCGGCTTGACCTGCTCACCCGGTACCTGAACGACTACCGTTTCTTCCTCCAGAAGATCGGCACGTCGCGCGACATGATCGACCTTGAGCCCGACTTCTGGGGCTACGTCCGGTCGCTCGGCGATCCGCACAAGGTTGCCGCACAGGTCTCGGCCGCCAACCCGACCGATTGCGGATCCCAGGAGAACAGCGCCGCCGGACTCTCCCGCTGCCTGATATCGATGGCGCACAAGTACGCGCCGAACACCGCCGTGGGGATGCACCTTTCGTGCTTCGACTGGCAGACCAACACACAGGCATGCGTCAAGGACTACGCAAGCCTCGGGGCACAGAACGCCGACCTCCTGGTCACCGACGTGTCGGACCGCGACGCAGGCTGGTACGCACAGCCGGCCCACGGCGGCAGTGACCACTTCTGGACCGACCAGAAGGCCGCCGCCGCGCTGCAGTTCTACAAGACGATGGCCGAGTCCGTGGGCAAGCCGGTGGTCCTGTGGCAGATCCCCGTGGGCAACATGGCGCAGAACAACACCCTCAACCATTACAAGGACGACAAGGTGGACTGGTTCTTCGGGCACATGGACCAGGTCGCGAACGCCCATGTCGCCGGGCTGCTGTTCGGTCCGGGGCAACAGGAACAGACAACGGTCGAGTCCGACGGCGGAAACCTGATCAGCAAGACCATCGCCTACCACAACTCAGGTGGCACAGCGCTCAAGTAGGCGAAGGCACGAATGCGCCCCCATCTCCCCGATGGGGGCGCGTTTTTGTCATCTTCGCCGGGCTGAGGACTTCTCGGCCGGCGTCGGCCATGCCGCCGTCGGTGCGGGCGTCGATCGAGGCGGCCTTGGCGAAGGGGATGATGGTGCTGACAGGTGACGGCGCAACGCCGAACCGGGACGTCGGCGCCCACGCCGCGCAGGATCAGGAGCACACCCATCTGCCGGACAAGGCCCGCCGGGCCTCCGCCTGGTCCCCAAACGATGGGAACCCCAGCCGACGTACGGCTGGGGTTCCTCGATGCGGTGGGTGTCGGTCAGCGGGTGGAGGTGCCCGCGCCGTAGACCGCTCGTCTACGTGCCGGTGCACCGCACCCGGTCGCGGTCACCGTGGATCAGGCAGGTCAGCGCTGCAGGGTGAGGACACCCGGCCGCCACGGCAGTCGGTCGTAAGGGCCGGTCGCGGCGGGGGACTTGCCCTGGTAGAGGAACTGCAGGTTGCAGGGGTCGACGGTCATGGTCTGGTCGGGGTTGGTGCGGACCAGGTCGCCGTGGCTGATGTCGTTGGTCCAGGTGGCGCCGCTGTTGGCCTTGCCGGCGAAGGGGTTGCTCTCGCCGGCGGCCTGCGGGGTCCAGGAACCGCTCAGGCTGGTGGCGGTGAAGGAGCGGAAGTAGCGCTGCTCGTTCGCACCCCGCGCCTCGACGATCATGAGGTACTGGTTCTGGTCCTTGACCTTGTAGACCTGCGGCGCCTCGAACAGGTTCATCGTCGTGTCGCTCATGACCGTCGTGTAGGACGAGCCGAAGTTGCCCGGGAAGTTCCCGATCGGCATGCTCGCCCGGTAGATCTTGCCGTTGTCACCGGCGAAGAACAGGTACATGTTCTGGTCGTCGGCGATCAGGGTCTGGTCGATCGGGCCGGTGGGGGATTCAGTCTTGGGGATGCTGCCGGTGAACAGCGGCTGTGGCGCGGACCAGCCGTTGGGGTCGGTGGGGTCGCTGGACGTGCGGTAGACGAAGGGCGACGCGCCCCACTGGGACGCCAGCACCCAGATCTTCTTGGGCGCGAAGTAGAACAGCGTGGGCGCCACCGCGGACTGGCTCATCCCTGCCTGGCCGGCCGACGCCATGTCCGACCAGTTCGTGAAGGGCCTGAACATCATCGAGCCGTACGACGATCCCGACACGCTCGACGCGTAGACCAGGTGCTTGCCGTTGTACACCACGTCGGTGAAGTCCTTCACCGCGTCCCACCCGTTCGCCGGCTGCGCCAGCGCACCCGTCGACGTCCACCGGTACGTCGACGGAAGAGCACACGCGCCGCCCGTCGGCGCGGGCGTTGACGGGGTCGACGGCCTGATGTTCCAGTGCTGGTTGGCGCCGCCGGCCGAGTCCCAGACCTGGACGGGGGTGCCGTTGGCCGTCCGGCCGCCGGGGATCTCCAGCGCGCGGCCGCTGGCGACGTTGGTCAGCGTGTAGGAGCCGTCGTCGTTCTGGTGGGCCCGCCAGTGCTGGTTGGCGCCGCCGTTCGGGTCCCAGACCTGCATCCTCGTGCCGTTGCCCGTCTGGTTGCCGGGCTCGTCCAGTGCCCGGCCGCTGGCGACGTTGGTGAACGTGTAGGAGCCGTCGCTGTTGCGGCCGGCCCGCCACTGCTGGTTGGAGGCGCCGGCGGCGTCCCACACCTGGAGCGGGGTGCCGTTGCCGTTGTATCCCGCGGGCTCGTCGAGAACGCGTCCGGCGGCCACGTCGGAGAGCGTGTAGACGGTGCCGGAGGTGATGCCCCCGCCCGGCGTGCCGCCGCTGCTGCCGCCCAGGGCGGTGAGTACCGCGTTGTAGGCGGGTTTCTTGTTGCCGCCGGCGTCGAACAGCAGCGGGTTCTCACCGGTGCGCCAGGAGTCGCTGTCGCGGATGCCCCACACCGTGATGCCCGTGCAGCGGGCGACGTTCATGCACGCCTGGACGGCGCCTGCGTACGCCGTCGGCGACGCCTGGGCGATGTCGAGCTCGGTGATCTGGACGTCCACGCCGAGCGCGGCGAACTTGGACAGGGTGGTCTGGAAGCTGGCCGGCGGGCCGCCGGCGCCGAAGTGGCTCTGGAAGCCGACGCAGTCGATCGGTACACCGCGCGACTTGAAGTCCTTGACCATGTTGTAGACGCCCTGCGTCTTGGCGTCGGTCCAGTTCTCGATGTTGTAGTCGTTGTAGCAGAGCTTGGCGGAGGGGTCGGCGTTCCGGGCGGTGCGGAAGGCTTCCTCGATGAAGCCGTTGCCGAGTACGTCCTGGAAGACCGAGCTGCGGTGCTGACCGCTGCCGCCGTCGGCGAACGCCTCGTTGACCACGTCCCAGGCGTAGATCTTGCCCTTGTAGTGGCTCATCTCGGTCGTGATGTGGTTGTCCATCACGCTGCGCAGGGTGTTGGCGTCGGTGATGGATCTGACCCAGCCGGGCAGTTGCGAGTGCCACACCAGGGTGTGGCCGCGCATCCGCTGCCCGTGCGCGGAGGCGTGGCCGACGATCGAGTCGGCCGGGCCGAAGTTGAAGGTGCCGCGGGACGGTTCGGTGGTGTCCCACTTCATCTCGTTCTCCGGGGTGATCATGTTGAATTCCCGGTCGAGAATGGCGGAGTACGTCGAGTCGCCGAGCCTGCCCGAGGACACCGCCGTACCGAAGTAGCGGCCGCTGCCGGCCGCTGCACCGGCCAGGGTCGGCGTGCGGGCATCCGGCGTGCGTGCGGCCTGGGCGACCAGGGGTACGGCAGCACCCGCGGCGGCGAGGACCACGGCGGCGGCGAGCACCCGGCGGGTAGCCGGACGGCGGCGATGAGAGCGGTTCTGATCTGACAACGGCATGTCCTTCTGGCACAACGGGCCTTGATCCGGCCCCGGTTACCCGCCAGTTGCCGCCACGCACACAAAGGTTGCCGCGACCGAGGGAAGAATTTTCACGGCCGCCGTCACCATCCCCACCACGTTCCACGGCGACCCGCCGGCCACCATGGAGGCCGCCTACGGCCTTCACCGGGTCGGGACGAACCCTCCCCGGACCGACGCGGAGCCGCCCGAGCCCTGCGCGTCGACGCGGTAGCCGTCGCCCGCGGCACTGCGCACGCCGGTGCCGTTGTTGAACTGGGCGGCGAACTCATAGCTCCCGGCGGGCACGGTCAGGCCCGGCTTGAGGACCCAGCGGTAGACCAGCGTGCCGCCGGCCTCCTGGGTGGTGACGGTGAAGTCAGCACTCGGCAGGGTCTGCCAGGTGCCGGTGATCTTCACCCCGCCGGTCTGCACGATCCGCATCTCGACCGTGAGCGTGGTGAGCGGCCGGGTCGTCTTGAGGGCGAGGTTGCTCTGCGTCCAGTAGACGCTGCTGTGCGGGTCCACCGAGCCGGCCGACCACAGCGGCCCGTCCTGGCTCTCGCCGGCGGACGGTGATGGACTGGTGGCCGACGGAGTCGGGCGCGCGCTGCTGGGGGTGGTGGCCGGGGCCGGCGCGACAGGGGTGGGGCGGGCCGATGTCGGGTGCGGGGAGCCGGCGGTCGGGGACGGGGTGGCAGGCGTGGTCACGGTGGCCGACGGCGACGAGTGCGCGACGATGGCGGCGACGGCGAGGCCGCCGGTCGCCAGGATGCCGGTGGCGGCGAGCCCGGCGAGCGCGACCCTGGTCCCGGACCTCGCGAACGGCCGCGCGCGGTGACGGACGGCGGGGCCGGCCATGCCGCGTTGCACCCGGGCCAGCATCCTCGCACGGTCGGGCCGGTGGGCCTCGGCGGCCTCGCGCAGCCGACGGGCGATCTCCTCGTTCACCGGTTCCTCCTCCCTGCCACCAGGTCCCCGACCGCTCGCGCGCCCAGTATCCTTTCCAGCTCGGCCATTCCCTTCGAGGTCTGGCTCTTCACCGTACCGACCGATATGCCCAGCGCTGCCGCCGTGTCCTTCTCCGACAGGTCGAAGGCGTGCCGCAGCACCACGCAGGCGCGCTTGCGGAACGGCAGCCGGGCGAGCGCCGCGCGGACGTCCAGCACGGCCGCCATGTCCGGCCCGTCCACCTTCTCGGGGCTGCGGGACCAGAACAGCGTGATCCGGAGTCGCTCGCGCACCGCGCTGCGGATCCGTCCGCGCGCCAGGTTGGCCACCACACCGCGGGCGTAGGCGAGCGGGTGGTCGGCCTGCCGGAACCGGTCCCAGCGCTGCCACAGGGCGACCAGGGCATCCGCCGCGAGGTCGTCCGCCGCGTCACTCTCGCCGGTCAGCAGGTGTGCTAGACGGGCGAGTTCGGCATAGTGGCGTTCGAAGAATTCGTGGAACTCCGCGGACGCGTCATCGAGGACCATCCCCCGGTCGCCCTCTCCTGGCAATGACGTGCGCGTTGGTTGCGCGTTGAACAATAGGGGCGGCAGCCTAACAGGGCCCAGCCCGGGATTCGAACAGCGGTCGTGCTCGGTCACGGGCCGGTGAAGGCTGACCGGCGGGCTGGTCAATGCCGGGCGAACTGGACGCCGGTCGGCTGCACCGTCGCACCCGCACCCCCGCCCGCCGCCGACCCGGCACCGGACAGGGCGGCCGCCCGCGCGCCTGCGGCGGACTCGTCGGCTGCCCGCCCGGCACGGGTTCCGCTCCCGGGGAGAACGGTCAGAGCCAGGCACGCCAGCACACCGACGACCATCAGCCCCAAGGGAATGCCCGTGCCCAGTCCGCGCCTGCGCCACGACTGCGGCGCGGCATGCTTCGTTGCCCTCATGCCCGTCCATCCGGTAGTTCGACTCGGCCTTCCGGCTCCCAGTTGCCGCAGGAGACGAGAAGGTTGCCGCCACGACACCGATTTCCCGGCGACCGGTGCACCGCACGAAAGGGATCCGAAGAACATCGGACACGGCGGCCGTCCCGGCCTGCCGTTCGGCGGCATCGGCGAAAGCGGCCACCCGCACCCCACGCCGCAACCGTGCCTGACAGGTGGATGGTTGTCCGGCACCGCGTTCCGCCGGAACGATCCATTCTGTGAGCCCTTGATCCATCTCATGTCAGGACGCTGCATTGCCCTTACCGAATGCATGTACGACTGGCTCCACTGGCCCCAGCAGAAGGAGGCAGAGGCGTGGTATCAGGCCATGGCTCGCACGGCTGGATTCTCCGTGACCGCCTTGTCGCAGGCGGCCGCCGGAAAACGGCTGCCGTCACTCGCCGTCCTCCAGGGGTACGTGCGTGCCTGCGGGGGCGACGCCGCGGAGTGGGAGGCGCGCTGGAAGGAGACGGAGGCGGCCGCCGCGGGAGCGGTGCGCCTTTGCGCCGTCCTTCGTGTCGGTGATCGACACCAGCAGCAACACCGTCACCGCCACCGTCCCCGCCGGGGTCGACACGAGCGGCCTGGCCATCCCCCCGGACGGCACCCACGTCTACGTGCCCGACGCCGGCTCGAACGACGTGTCGGTGATCGACACCAGCAGCAACACCGTCACCGCCACCGTCCCCGCCGGGGTCGACACGAGCGGCCTGGCCATCCCCCCGGACGGCACGCGCGCCTACGTTCCCAACACCGCATCGGCCACGGGCACCGTCTCGGTGATCGACACCAGCACGAACACCGTCACTGCAACCGCCACCGTCGGCCCAGCCGGCGTGGGCCCGAGAGGCGTGGCTATCACCGCCGCCAAGCGGCCCTCCTTGACGATCGCCAAGAGCCACACGGGGAACTTCGCCGTAGGAAGACTCGGTACCTACACCATCACCGTGGGCAACAACGGCTCCGGCTCCACCGACGGCACCGCAGTCACCGTCCACGACACGCTTCCGCGAGGATCGATGCGTGCTCGCTGTCATCGCACGCCGGCAGAAGGGGCAGGTCACCGTCTTTACCTCGCACGTGGACGACCTCGAGAAGCTCCTCCCGGACACCGTCGTCGTCAAGAAGGTATGACCCGGCGCCCTGGTCTCGGCTCTGGTCTCATTCGTACCCGCCCAGCACCGTCCACCGCCCTCCCCATGCCCTTCCCGGTGCTTCCGGCCCGCCCGTCTACCGCGTCACCCGCACCGGCGCCGACACCGTCACCTGGTCCAGTTCCGAGACGCGGATCGTCGCCTTCATCGTCCAGGTGCCGGGGAGGAGAAGGTCGAGGGAGTCGGTGGACCAGTAGCCGCCGCGGTCGGTGAGGCGGGTGTCGAGGGGGCCCAGGTGCCGGGCGGGGAGGGTGAGGGTGACGCGGAGTTCGGGGACCGTGGACAGGCCGCCGTCGGGGCCGTAGACCACCGCCTGCACGGAGGTGCGGCCGACGCGGCCCGGGTCCAGGGTGATCTGGACCTTGCCGTGGCCGCCGGGGGTGCCTACGTCGAAGGGGATCGTGGTGACGGAGGCCGTCGGGATGCCGTCGGCCGGGTTTCCGCTCGCCGCCGCCTCCTCGGCCGCGCGGCCGGGCACCGTGCTGGTCAGCAGGGTCGTCAGGGCCAGGACCACCGCGGCGACGGCCGCTTCCGCCAGCACCGAGCGGCGCAGGACGGGGAAGGGCGGGGGCGGGGGCGGGGGCGGCGTCGGGGGTTCCGGGGGAAGCGGGGGGCCCGTGGCCGGTTCGGGGACGCGGGCGGCGGCGACGCGGGGTTCCCGGGTCAGGCGGGTCGTCCAGGTGCGGGAGCAGGCCGCCGCCAGCAGGAGCGCGATGACCGCCGCCAGTTTGGCCAGCAGGGTACGGCCGTACGTCGTGTCCGTGAGCGCCTGCCAGGAGCCGAGGCCCCGCCAGGACTGGTAGACGCCGGTCAGGACGAGGGCCGTCACCGAGGCGGAGGCCAGGCGGGAGAAGCGGGCCAGGGTGGTGAGGGAGGTGCGGGGCAGCGTGCGCAGGAGGGCCGCCAGGCCGCCCAGCCAGGTCCCCATGGCCAGCAGGTGGAGCGTGGCGGCGGTGATGGCCAGGGGGACCTGGATGCCCGCCGAGGCGTGTTCGGCCGCCGTCCAGGTCAGGGCCAGGGGGAGGGAGAGCGCTCCGGCCACGGCGAGCGTCGTACGGCGCGGGAGCCTTCTGCGGCGGGCCCGCAGGAGCGCCATGCCGGCGCCGGCCAGGAGCAGCAGCGTCAGGCGGGTGAGCAGGAGGGCGCCGGGGCGGGTCGTGGCCGTCTGGGTGAGGGAGCTCACGGAGAGCGTGGGCGGGGTGCCCTCCTCGTAGGGGGTGCGCAGGAGGTAGAGGGCGGCTGTCGTGGCCAGGAGGGTCCAGGCGGCGGCCAGCACCGGGGTGCGCAGCGGGGCCGCCGTCGGCGGGCGGCAGTACGCCACGAACGCCGCCGCGCCGAGCAGGAGGGCCAGGGAGAGGTAGGCGAGGTAGCGGGCGATGTTGTACAGGGCCGCCGTGACGGGGTTCTCGGCGTCGTCGGGGGCCGGGCTCGCGGTCGTCGCCGTGCGGGTGCCGACGGAGAAGGTGAGCGCGCCGGAGACCGGGTGGCTGTCCGCGGACACCACCCGCCAGGCGACCGTGTAGGTGCCGGTGGCGAGCTGGGCGGGGAGGGAGACGCGGGCCGTGTCCGGGCGGCCGGGGGCGTGCTCGGCGGGACCCGTGGTCAGCCGGTGGCCCGCGGGGTCGTAGACGCGGAAGGAGTCGGTGAGCAGGCCGACCGACTCGCTGAAGGTCAGGGTGACGTGCCGGGGGGCCGTGCGCAGGAGGCCGCCGTCGGCGGGATCGGTGGTGCGCAGGGCCGCATGGGCGGACGCGGGGGCCGCCGTGACCAACAGCAGCATGAAGAGGCCCGCGCAGAGCAGGCCGAGCCGTCGTGGCCATCGGCGCCGGTCGCCCAGCAGCACTCGTGCCCTCCCTCGCCGCCTGTCCTCCGTATGAGTACGCGCAGAGCGGCCGGAACGCTCACCGCGCGGGCGATCGGCCGCAGTGCTACCAGGTCGGCCGGGCCGAGACACCGCCGTCCACGGTCAGGTCGTGGCCGGTGATCCAGCTCGCGAGGGGTGAGGCCAGGAACACGCAGGCGTCGGCCACGTCCTCGGGGCGGCCCAGCCGGCCGGTGGGGACGGCGGCCAGCCAGCGGCGTACGCCGTCCGGCCAGGCCTCCGCCAGGCCCTCCCGGTCGATCAGGCCGGGCGAGACGGCGTTGACGCGGATGCCGTCGGGCCCGTACTCCAGGGCCGCCGCGCGGGCGTGCATGACCACCGCCGCCTTGGCCGCGCTGTAGTGGGCGTGCCCCGGAGCGGGACGGGCGGCCTCGATGGAGGCGATGTGGGTGACGGTGCCGCCGCCGTGTGCGCGCATATGGGCGGCGGCGGCCTGGGTGCAGGCGAAGACGCTGGTCAGGTCGGTGTCGACGACCGTGCGCCACGCGGCCGCCGTCATGCCGGGCAGGGGCTGGACGGGCTGGACGGCCGCGTTGTTGACGACGGCGGTGAGCCGGCCGCCGGACCAGTCCGTGACCTCCCGGACCAGGCGGTGGCAGGCGTCCTCGTCCCTCAGGTCCGCCTGGAGCACGACGGCCTCGCCGCCCGACTCACCGATCCTGGCCGCCACTTCCCCGGCCGCGTCCACCGCCGTACGGCAGTGGACGGCCACCGCCGCGCCCTCCTCGGCGAAGCGCAGCGCGATGGCGCGGCCGATGCCGCCGCCCGCGCCGGTCACCAGGGCGGTCTGTCCGGCGAGCAGGTTCCGCGAGGCCGGCTGGTGCCGCGGGTTCGGCGGGTTCCCGTTCATGGGCGGCACAGTTGCGTGATCCGGGCCGCCTCGGCCGGATAACGCGCCGTCAGGTCGGCCGGGTTCCCGTGTTCGTAGTCCGCGTAGGTGAATCCGGGCGCCATCGTGCAGCCGAAGAGCGTCCACGCGCCGCCCGGCGCCACCCGCGCGCCCATCCAGGTGCGGGCCGGCACGGTCAGCTGGAGGTGCTGGCCGGTCAGCGGGGCGGGGCCGAGGACGGCGGTGCGGGTGCTGCCGTCGGGAGCGAGCAGGAGCAGGTCGAGCGGGTCGCCGAGGTAGAAGTGCCAGATCTCGTCGGTGGGCAGGCGGTGCAGGGCGCAGAAGTCGTCCGCGGTGAGCAGGACGACGATGGCGGACCCCGCCGGCCGGCCGTCTGGGCGCTCCGGCCCCTCCCAGGTACGCCGGAACAGTCCGCCCTCTCGGGGGAGGGGTTCGAGGCCGTAGTGGGCGATCAGATCGTCCGGCGTCATGGTCACCCCGGGAAGGCTACCGCGCGCTCCAGGAAGGCGAGTTGGGCGCGCTTCTCCGGCAGGTACACATCGGGGAGGTCCACCTCGGGCAGGACGACCGCCGGGCCGCGCACGAAGCCCTGGCGTTCGAAGCGGGCGATCGCCCTGGTGTTGCGTACGTCCGGGTCGGCCACGAGCCGGCGCCGGTCCAGGGCCCGCAGCGCGTACGTCGTCATCACGGTCAGCAGCGCCGAAGTCCAGCCGGGGCGTGGGTCGTCGGGGTCGGCCGGGCCGAGGAGGACGTGGACGCCCAGGTCGCCGGGGCGGACGGCGTAGCACTCGCCGACCCGGTCGGCGGCCGGCTCGTACGTCTGGAGCAGGGCCGCGGGTGCGCCGTCCCTGGTGACGAGGAGGTCGAGGCCGGCCATGTGGGCTTGAAGTGCTCTCCCGGCTGAAGCCGGGAGATTCCCTCCTACCTTGCGGTGGCGGGCTTGACGCTGCGGGGGCGCCTGACGACTGCCCTTCCGGCAGCCGGGACGAGCGCGTGGCCCATCCGGTACAGGTGCAAGACATTCCGTGCGGCGTTGTGGTCGGCGTTGTCGGACCAGCCGCAGCCTTCGTTCTTGCACACGAACACGGCCTGGCACTCCCGGCTGCCCGGCGTGGTGAAGCCGCACATCGAGCAGCGTTGGGAGGTGCCGGGGGCGGGAACCTTGTGCAGGGTGCCGCCGTGGCGGGCGGTCTTGTACGTCAGCATCGTCACAGCGCGCCCCCACGCCTCTTGGCTGATGGAGCGGTTGAGGCCGGACTTCTGGGCGACGTTCTTCCCCGGGTTCTCGACGGTGCCTCTGGCACTCTTGACCATGTTCGGAATGTCCAGTCTTTCCACCACGATCACGCCGTACGTGCGGGCGATGTGGGTGGTGATCTGGTGCTGCCAGTCACTCGCCCTGCGCTTGGCTGTCGCGCGGAGGCTTGCGATCTGGTCGTAGGTCCGCTTCAGCCGGTTGGAGGTTTTCTGGCCCGGCTTGCGGAAGCTCTTGCGGTGCGCGGCCCGCTTCTCCAGGCGGAGCAGCTTGGCCTTCTCGTCGGGGTTCAGCCACTTGTCCGGGTCGGCCGTGCCGTCCGGGAGGCGGGCGGGGCGACCGTGGTCCTGGTGGTTGCCGTCGGACAGGGCGAGCGGGATGTTGACTCCGGCGTCGATGCCGACCTCGGGGCCGGTGTGCGGCTCGGGCGCGGTGTCGAGGGTTTGGACGCGGAAGGCGATGTGCCAGCCGAGTGCGTCTTTGACCAGTCGGGCGCCGGTGATCTTGTTGTCGGTGTTTGCGTTCTTCCCGATGGAGAGGTCTTTGGTCCAGCGGAAGCGGACACGGCCGACCTTGGGGATGTTGACCATGCCCCAGCGGCGGTGTACGCGCTTGATCTGGAGGTCGCGGCCCTGCGGGACGTCCACGCTCATCGCCGTGCGGAAGCGGGCCTTGAAGTTCGGTGCTTCGGCCCGCCCCTCCCAGCAGTTCTTCCATGCCTGGAAGTACGTTTTGAGAACCGCCCGCGCGGCCTGGGCGGGAAGGGCCGCAAGCCAGTCGATGTCCTTGCGGGCCTGGCGGATCGCGGCGTCCGCCGAGGCAAGCGTGCGCTTGTCCTTCGGCAACATCGTCCACCAGTCGTGCAGGAGGTTCCACGTGGTACGGGCGGTGTGCGCCTGGGCATCGACGAGCCGGACCTGCGGAGCGGTCAGCGCTAGCCGGGCGCGATGCCCGAACTGCCGCTTCTCCCGCACACGTTCCGTTGCCAAGCGATCACAGCAGCATTTGGTTCATGTCGCCACGCTGGAATCCAAATCCCGATGTACGCACGGGCCGACATGTTGTGCACAACCTTCATGTCCACTTGGTGTTTGTCACCAAGTACCGGCGCAGGGCCATGACAGGCGAGATGCTGACGCGCTGCGAAGAGATCATGCGAGAGGTCTGCGAGGACTTCGAGGCTGAACTGAAGCAGTTCAACGGCGAAGAGGACCACGTCCACCTGCTCGTGCACTACCCGCCCAAAGTCCAGCTCTCCAAGCTGGTCAACTCCCTCAAGGGCGTCTCCTCCCGCTACCTGCGGCAGGAGTACGACGCTCACGTCCGCCGCTACCTGTGGGCGGCCGCTTCTGGTCCGGCTCCTACTTCGCCGGAAGCTGCGGCGGGGCGCCGCTGACCGCCGTTCGCCAGTACATCGAGAACCAGCAGCGCCCCGTGTGACGGCCGTCGTGAGCGCGGGTCAACAGCGCGGATCCGCGCTCACAGCCGAGGCCAGAGCAGCCCTGAGATGCGCTTCACCTCCGCCCTGAAGGGCGGAGCACTGCACAAGATCAAAGGTAGATGGGGATGCCCCAGGCGTCGCGGTACGTCTCGGTGGCCTCTTTAGGTTAGCCTTGCCTAATTTTCTTGGAAAGTGATCGTACGCGAGGCGCGTAAGGAAGGGCCTGCGGACCACCCCGGCTGCGCCGTGCGTGCCGCCGGGCGATCATCGAGGCATGGACGTCACGCTGCACCTCGCCCAGGACCCCGACGCCGACGCGCTGCTCGGGCGGTCCCCGCTCGCCGCACTCACCGGCATGCTGCTCGACCAGCAGGTCCCGATGGAGTGGGCGTTCAAGGGGCCCCGCACCATCGCCGACCGGCTCGGCGTCGCGCCCGCCGGGGATCTCGACGCGCACGACATCGCCGCGATGGACCCGGAGGCCTTCGCCGCGCTGCTCGCCGAGAAGCCGGCCGTGCACCGCTACCCGGGCTCGATGGCCAAGCGCGTCCAGCAGCTGTGCCAGTACCTCGTCGAGCACTACGACGGGGACGCCGAGGCGGTCTGGCGGGGCGTGCCGACCGGTTTGGAGCTGCTGAAGCGGCTGGAGGACCTGCCCGGGTTCGGCAAGCAGAAGGCCCAGATCTTCCTCGCGCTGCTCGGCAAGCAGCTCGGCGTCACACCCACGGGCTGGCGTGAGGCCGCGGGGGCGTACGGCGAGCGCGAGTCCTTCCGGTCGGTGGCCGACATCACCGGGCCCGAGTCGCTGGCCAAGGTCCGGGCGCACAAACAGGAGATGAAGGCGGCGGCCAAGGCGGCGAAGGCCTCCGGCAAGCCGGGCCGGTAGAACGCTTCACCCGACCGGCCTCTTCACCCACCGGCCTCTTCACCGACCGGCCTCTTCACCGGCCGGCCGCTTCACCCGACCGGCCTCTTCCTGGTGGCCGCCCCGCTTCCGCCGTTCGCAGCATGGACCATGACCGAGGCACCGAACAGCGGTCCGGAGTGGGGCCGTGAGTACGACGACCGGAACGTCCATGCCACCACGCCGCCGGGCGAACACCGTGAGCCCGAGCCGCCGTTCGAGGGCCCCCTGCACGCCCTGTCCCGGGCCGCCTGGCAGGTGGTCATGGTCACCGGGACCGCCTCACTGATCCTCGGCGTCCTGGTGCTCGTCTGGCCCAGCGCCTCCTTGGTCGCCGCCGGCGTCCTGTTCGGGATCTACCTCCTGATCAGCGGCATCTTCCAGCTGGTCGCCGCGTTCGGCACGCACCGGGCGACCTCGCTGCGCGTGCTGGCGTTCATCAGCGGCGCCCTGTCCATCCTGCTCGGCCTGTTCTGCTTCCGCGGGCCCATGCAGTCGATCCTGCTGCTCGCCCTGTGGATCGGCATCGGCTGGCTGATCCGGGGGATCACCCAGACCCTGGCCGCCCTGCACGACGCGCGGATGCCCGCCCGGGGCCGGCAGATCTTCCTCGGGGTGGTCACCTTCATCGCCGGGATCGTGCTCATCGACTCGCCGTTCCGGTCGGTCGCCGTGCTGACCCTGGTCGCCGGCATCTGGCTGGTCGCGGTGGGGATCGGGGAGATCGTCACCGCGTTCGGCATCCGGAGCCGCGCCGGGGCGGTCCCCCGCACGGTGTGAGCGGCGGCGTCAACCGCGGACTCCCGCCCGTACGCCGTGCGGGCGGATCTCGGGCCCGGCGTGCGTCACCCCCCGCCCGCCCCGGGGACACACCCGACGTGAGCAGGACCGCGAGCGTTCCCCGGAGCCGTACCTGGCTGCGGGTGCTCGTGCTGCTCCTCGCCCTGTGGGTGCCCGGCGCCCATGTGCAGGCCCAGGCGGCCCCCGCGCTGGGCGCGTCCGCCGAGACCTTCGAGCACGACGTCCTCGACATGCTCCTGCGGCCGCCCGCCCCGACCCTCCACCGGGCCGACGTACCCGAGCGCCCCGCACCCCTCCCCGACCCGGCGCCCGCCCGGCCGGCGGTGCGGCCCCGCGCCGGCACGCCCCGGGAGTCGTGCGCCGCGCCCCTGCTCCGCACCGTGGTCCTGCGCTGCTGACAGACCCGCGTCCCCGCGAGAGGCCCGTCAAGGGCTGGTCACAGGTCAGTCAGAAGCAAGGAGCAGACAGCCATGCCCATGGATCCCTACGCCGTCCTGCGCGCCCTGCTGCGCGCGGAGGCCCGGCGGGCGAGGACGCCCGAGCCGGAACGGAAGGAAGAACCGCAGCGGCCGCCCGAGAACCGGGACGACCGCTGAACCGGGCCCGGCGGGGGCGGGCCACCGCCTCCGCCGGGCCGTGCCGAAGGGGGAGCCGAAGGGAAGCCGAAGGGAAGCGGCTGCTCTTGGGGCCGCATACCGGTCCTCCGCCATCCGCATACCGGTCCTCCGCCATATGGAGGAAATCCGCCGTGTCGGACTCGGGTCCCCCGAAGAACTCCGCCATGCCCTGCGCCTGGAATCCCGATAGCGGCGCATATGCTCCATTTGCGGCATCTTTTCAGGTGCCCCACTCGGCCGCCATGGCTGCGCCCGGAAGGTCTTGACCGGTAGGCTTTCCGTGTGATCTTCAAGCGCATCGGAAACGGCCGGCCGTACCCCGACCACGGCCGGGAAAGCACCCGGCAGTGGGCGGACGTCGCGCCGCGCCCGGTCCGCCTCGATCAGCTCGTGACCACCAAGCAGCAGCTCGACCTCGAGACCCTGCTGGCGGAGGACTCGACGTTCTACGGCGACCTCTTCGCGCACGTCGTGAAGTGGCAGGGCGATCTCTACCTGGAAGACGGGCTGCACCGCGCGGTCCGCGCCGCCCTCCAGCAGCGCCAGGTGCTGCACGCACGCGTGCTCGAGCTCGACTGACCCGGCGCGACACGGCCACCGGCCCCTTGACCCTTTCGGGTTCCGCTGAGCGGCATCGACTGATCATCAGATAGGCAGCGCCGCCCAGGCGCACTACGCTGCGCCCATGAGCATGCTGACTCCCCCTGGCATGGGCGGCAAGTACCGGATCACGGGGGACAAATACCCTCGGATGCGCCCGCCGCGCCGACGCGCCAGGCTCGTGGCCGCCGTGGTGGCGTCCGTCGCCGTGCTCGGCCTGCTCGGCTGGGGCACCCTGCAGCTCATCGACGTCTTCACCGGCGGCACCAAGAAGAGCACGGCGTCGGGCCCGAAGACCGACTGCCGCCCCAAGGCCGACACGGCCGCCCAGGTGAAGTCCCTGCCGAAGCCGGCCCAGATCACCGTGAACGTCTACAACGCCACCGCGCGCACCGGGCTCGCCAAGTCCACCGCCGACGAGCTGAAGAAGCGCGGCTTCCGGATCGGCGCGGTGGGCAACGCGCCCGGCGCGTACGACAAGAAGGTCAAGAGCGCCGGGATGCTCCTCGGTCCCGCCGCCGCCCAGAACACCTCGCTGCCGGTGCTCGCCGCCCAGCTCACCGGCACCGAACAGCGCGCCGACAACCGCAAGGGCACCGACGTCGACCTCATCCTCGGCGACGCCTTCAAGGGCCTGGTGCAGCCTGCGGCGGCGGACCAGGCACTGACCAAGCTGACCGCGCCTGCCGCGACGTCGGCGCCTTCCACCAGGAAGGGGTGCTGACCCAAAGGGGCGATCGACCAGCACCCCCACGGGCGCAGAACTACTCAGCAGCCCCGTAAAGGCGATCCCCGGCGTCGCCCAGCCCCGGCACGATGTACCCGTGCTCATTGAGGTGGTCGTCCACGGCCGCCGTGACGACCGTCACCGGCGTCCCCGCCAGCTCCCGCTCCATCACCGCGACACCCTCGGGGGCGGCGAGGAGGACCACGGCGGTGACGTCGTCCGCACCGCGCTTGATCAGCTCCTGGATCGCCGCGACCAGCGTGCCGCCCGTGGCCAGCATCGGGTCCAGGACGTACACCTGGCGGCCCGAGAGGTCCTCCGGCATGCGCGAGGCGTAGGTGGAGGCCTGCAGCGTCTCCTCGTTGCGGATCATGCCCAGGAAGCCCACCTCGGCGGTCGGCAGCAGCCGCACCATGCCGTCCAGCATGCCGAGGCCGGCGCGCAGGATCGGCACGACCAGCGGGCGCGGGCGGGCGAGCTTGACGCCGGTGGTCTGCGCGACCGGCGTGCGGATGTCGACGGCCTCGGTGCGCACGTCCCGCGTGGCCTCGTAGGCGAGCAGGGTGACCAGTTCGTCGGCGAGCCGCCGGAAGGTCGCGGAGTCGGTGCGCTGGTCGCGCAGCGTGGTGAGCTTGTGGGCGACCAGGGGGTGGTCGACGACGTGGAGACGCATGCCCTAACGGTACCCGCGCCCGGGCCCCCGCCCGCCCCGGCGTACCCGCGACCGAGCCCCCCTTCCGGCCCTGGCGTCGAAGCGGCCGTACGAGGGAAAGTGGAGGGACGGAACCGGGGTGGTGAGACGTGCCCGACCTTCCTGACCTTCCTGAGAGCGCGCCCGGGGACGCCGAGGTCACCCGGGGCGCCGGAGAGCCCTCCCTGCGCGGTGCCGCGGTACCGGAGACGGACGCCGAGCGCCGGCGCCGCCGCGCCCGGTTCCTGCGTGACCTCGCCGAGGCCCGTGAGCTGCGCGCCCGGGTCCAGCCGCGGCGCGCCAAGGCCGCCCGGCTGCGGCACGAGATGCGCATGCGGACGTTCCGCTGGTAGACCGACCGAGGGGAGGAACACTCCTGGGAATCGTCCGGGGAAATCCTCTCGGGGCAGGACCCGGTGGGGAACTCCTGGGCGAGGAAGATCCGTGCGCACACCGGCGTTTGCGAGGTGGGCGTGCGTGAGCGCCTGGAAAAGCCGCGTACGATCCGCAGGTGGCTGACAAGACACAGGGCGCCGAAGACGTCCCCTGACGGCCTTGTTTCTGCCACGATTCCGAGTGGGTGGGGCTCGGAGCCCAGCTCTCTCCGCCCAAGTACCTCCGCCGGGGGGACCCCCAACCGGCACGCCTATGACCAGTGGGAGAGTCACGGTGTACTTCGCCGCACTGCTCGCGCGCACCGAAGACGGGTGGGAAGCGAGCGACACAGAGCTCGACGATGTTGAGACCCTGTCGGATCTTGCCGACCTGGCCCGGGAAGCCTCTCCCGACGAGGACACGGTGCTCGTGCTGATCGAGCAGGAGGACGCGTGGTTCGGCGTCGTCCGCGTGGACGGCGAGGACGACCCGCGGATCTACGTCTCGGACGCGGCCGCCGCCCAGCGCAGCGCCTATGGCGAGCTGCTGCTGACCGACGAACTGCTCGGCCGGGAGCCGGGTGCCGACGACGGCCCCGACCTGGACTCCCTCGACCTCGACGGAACGGAGGACGGCGAGTCCGAGTCCGACGAGGACGACGAGGAGGAGGGCACCGCCGCCGACGCCGTGCCGCACAGCCCGGTGGGCGACAGCCAGATCCTCGACGACCTGGGCATCAGCGAGAAGGAGCTGCGCTCGCTGGACGCCGAGGACGCGCTGGGCGCGATCGCCGAGGCCCTGGGCGCCTCGGAGGTGCTGGAGACCGTCCGCTGACCGCCCGGGACCCGGCCGACGCACCGGACCCGGTACGCGACCGCTGGCGGGCCGCGATGCGACTCGCCCTGGCCGAGGCCGGACGGGCCGTCGGGGGCGGGGACGTGCCCGTCGGCGCCGTCGTGCTGTCCCCGGACGGTGCGACGGTGCTCGCCGTCGGGCACAACGAGCGCGAGGCCACCGGCGATCCCACGGCCCACGCGGAGGTCCTCGCGATCCGGCGGGCCGCCGCCCTGCTCGGGGAGTGGCGGCTGACCGGCTGCACGCTCGTGGTCACCCTGGAACCGTGCACCATGTGCGCGGGCGCGATCGTCCAGTCCCGCCTCGACCGGGTCGTCTACGGCGCCCGGGACGACAAGGCGGGCGCGGCGGGCTCGCTGTGGGACGTGGTCCGCGACCGGCGGCTCAACCACCGTCCGGAGGTCGTCGAGGGCGTTCTCGCGCCGGAGTGCGCCCGTGTCCTCACCGAGTTCTTCCGGGACCGGTGAATACCGATTTCGGAGCACGCCCCTCGGTGCTGTAAGGTCTCCCTCGGTAGCGTGTCCGAGCGGCCGAAGGAGCTCGCCTCGAAAGCGAGTGTGGCGCAAGTCACCGAGGGTTCAAATCCCTCCGCTACCGCTCGAGGAAGGGCCCCGTCGAAAGACGGGGCCCTTCGCGTCATATCGGTACGGGTCCGGCAAAAGACCCCGCGCGGCGGGCCGTTGGTCCCGGAAAAGGGCGTGAAGGTTACACTCGCGGCCGGCAGCAGGGGCGCACGGACAGGGGAGGCCGCGGTGGCGGTGAACGCCAAGAAGATCGCCGTATACGTGCTCGTGGTCTTCGCGCTGTACGTGATCATCACAGACCCACCCAAGGCCGCCCACTACGTCCAGATAGTCTTCGAGGGCATATCGGACGCGGCCAAGGCCGTGGGCGACTTCATGACGTGGGTCGCCAACGGAGGAAAGAACTGAGGTACACCCCATGATCCGCCACCTGGTCCTGTTCAAGCTCAACGAGGGCGTCGAGCGCGAGGATCCGCGGGTCGTGGCGGGCGTGGCGGCCTTCCGGGCCCTCGGCGGCCAGATCGAGGAGCTGCGCTTCTGGGAGTGCGCCTGGAACATCAGCGACCGGCCGGTCGCCTACGACTTCGCGATCAACTCGGCGGTCGAGGACACCGACGCCCTCAAGCGCTATCTGGAGCACCCGGCCCATCAGGCGGGCGTCGCGCTGTGGCGCGAGTTCGCCACGTGGGTGATCGCCGACTACGAATTCTGACCACTTCCGCTCCGGAGCCCCCCGCCGCAACGGCGGGGGGCTTTCGTGCGTCTTAAGCCCCAACTTGTCGATGTTTGCACACAACACGGCGTTATCCGGTGCTTGCACAGCGTGCACATGTCTTGTGATGCTATGACCGCTTTTGACCGATGATTGAGCGATGAAGAGGTGGCGTTGACCGTGTCGGCCAGTACTGCGCCGCCCCAGGAGGAGTCGGCCGCGCCCGCCCCCGCGCCCGCCCCCGCCCCCGCTCCCGTGGCCCCCGAGAAGCGGCGCGGCGCCGACACCCGAGCCCTCACCCAGGTACTGTTCGCCGAGCTGAAGGACCTCACGCCGGGCACGCCGGAGCACCACCGGGTGCGCGGGGCGCTGATCGAGGCGAACCTCCCGCTCGTGCGCTACGCGGCCGCCCGCTTCCGCTCCCGCAACGAGCCGATGGAGGACGTGGTCCAGGTCGGCACCATCGGCCTGATCAACGCCATCGACCGGTTCGACCCGGACCGGGGTGTGCAGTTCCCGACCTTCGCCATGCCGACCGTGGTCGGCGAGATCAAGCGGTACTTCCGGGACAACGTCCGCACGGTCCACGTGCCGCGCCGGCTGCACGAGCTGTGGGTACAGGTCAACAGCGCCACCGAGGACCTCACCACGCTCTACGGCCGCTCCCCGTCCACCGCCGAGATCGCCGAGCGGCTCAGGATCAGCGAGGACGAGGTGCTGAGCTGCATCGAGGCGGGACGCTCGTACCACGCCACCTCGCTGGAGGCCGCGCAGGAGGGCGACGGGCTGCCCGGACTGCTGGACCGGATCGGCTACGAGGACCCGGCCCTGGACGGCGTCGAACACCGCGACCTGGTCCGGCATCTGCTCGTGCAACTCCCCGAGCGCGAACAGAGAATCCTTCTGCTGCGCTACTACAGCAATCTCACCCAGTCACAGATCAGCGCGGAACTCGGCGTCTCCCAGATGCACGTCTCCCGCCTTCTCGCCCGCAGCTTCCAGCGGCTGCGCTCGGCGAATCGCATCGACGCATAGAAGCGCTCGAGGCGGAGCACAGCGGGCGCACAGAAGCACACCAGGGATCACCCCTGCATCGCAAGCCCGATCGATGCATCACCGTCGAGAGCGAATCGCCCACCAGCGCAGATGCCGACAGTTGGGTCCTCAAACAGCGTCAGACCCCGTCTTTCCAGGGCCGATTCACTTCTCACATGTCGACATGTCACTACAGCGTGTTGCCGACATGTGACATTCTGCGGGAGACGCGTTTGCCGGGCCTTCGGCGCCGGTATTCAGGTGAAGGCTGCGTTGCTCGCAAGAACGACGCCGCCACGACCGTCCCGCGACCCAAAGGGGGTGGCATGTCCGCAGAACAGGGCAGCTCGAAGGTGCTGACGCCCGCGACCGGCGAGGCAGCACCCAAGGAGCTCGACGCTCTCGACGTCCTTGCCGGGATCGAGGGCGTCACGGCCCTCGATGCCGTGCCGGCCCCGCCCGCCCCGGCGGCCGCCGACCTCCCGGCGCCGCCGGCCTCGGGAGACATCGACACCCGCACCCTGTCCCGCTCCCTGTTCCTGCGGCTCGCCGCATTGGACGAGGACAGCCCCGAGCGGGCCTACGTCCGGGACACCCTGATCGAGCTGAACCTGCCGCTGGTCCGCTACGCGGCCGCGCGTTTCCGCTCCCGCAACGAGCCGATGGAGGACATCGTCCAGGTCGGCACCATCGGCCTGATCAAGGCGATCGACCGCTTCGACTGCGAACGGGGCGTGGAGTTCCCGACGTTCGCGATGCCGACGGTGGTCGGCGAGATCAAGCGGTTCTTCCGGGACACGTCCTGGTCGGTGCGCGTCCCGCGCCGCCTGCAGGAGCTGCGCCTGGCCCTCACCAAGGCCAGCGACGAGCTGTCCCAGAAGCTGGACCGCTCCCCGACGGTGACCGAGCTGGCCGCCGTGCTCGGCGTCTCCGAGGAGGACGTGGTCGACGGCCTCGCGGTCGGCAACGCCTACACCGCCTCCTCGCTGGACTCCCCGGCCCCCGAGGACGACGGCGGCGAGGGCTCGCTCGCCGACCGGCTCGGCTACGAGGACACGGCCCTGGAGGGCGTGGAGTACCGCGAGTCCCTCAAGCCCCTGCTGGCCAAACTCCCGCCCCGGGAGCGCCGGATCATCATGCTCCGCTTCTTCGCCAACATGACCCAGTCCCAGATCGGCGAGGAGGTCGGCATCTCCCAGATGCACGTCTCGCGGCTGCTCACCCGGACGCTGGCGCAGCTGCGGGAGGGCCTGATCTCGGACTAGCGCTCAGCGGGCCGTGCAGAAGGCCCCCCCGAGGGGTTCCTATCTGACGGTGCGTCAGTCACCATGGCCCGATGCTTCGTACGACGACATGGACACGTGGCCGCCGAGGCGCCGTTACGGCAGCGTCGGCGGCCGTCGTCGTCCTGGGCGGGGTGTCGGCCGCGTGCGGGAGCCATGGCCCGGGCGGCGGATATGTCGCGGTCGGCTCGGGACAGCACGGGCCGGGCGCTGTCAGTCCGACGGGGTCCGTGACGCTGGTGCCCCTCGACGGGGCGCGGAGCAGCAGTCGGGGTGGCGGCAACTCCCCTGGAAACGCCGCACCTTCACCCAGTACCGACTCCTCGGGAGCCCCGGCGCAGACCACCACCGCCCCGAGCGGCGACGCCTCCCCCGGCACCCCGAGCCCGGCCGGCGGAGGAGGAAGCGGCGGCCCAGGCGGTCGTACGGCGCCACCCGCCGCACCCCCGGGCCCGGCTCCCGGCGGCAGCACGCCCCCCACCCCCGCCGACCTCTCCTGGGGCGCCCCGACGACCGAGCCGGCGGATCAGCGCTGGTGCCAGAAGGTGACCGTCGGTTTCGGGAACTCCGGCGGCACGGCGGTGCGTTCGGGCTCGGTGGCCTTCGGGACGCACATCATCGGCGCGCTCGGCATCGACTGGGGGACGGTCGACTCGACGGTGGACCTCCCCGTGCCGATCGCCCCGCGCGCGCACGAGGACCACACCTGGACGGTGTGCGTCGACGCCTGGCGCGTGCCGCTCGGCATGCACATCGAGACGCGGGACGTGTCCGTCCGGTGGAAGTGATCGCCGCGCGCGTGCGTTACTTCAGCGCCAGCCAGGCGACACCGGCCACCACGGCCAGGGCCACGATGACACCGATGATCACGCCCACGCGCGGGCCGGAGGAGGCCGCGGCCTGCTGCTGGCGGCCCTGGGGGGCCTCGTCGACGAACGCGCGGAACATCTGGGTGTTGCCGGCGGGGTCGTAGTTGCCCTGGGGGCCCTGGGTGTTAGCCATGGCCCGAGACCTTAGCGAAGACGGGCCGTGCCGCCCAAGTGGGGGGCCACCGGGACAGACAGGGGCACCTCACCCGCACCTACCTGGGCATTTACGCTCACCATACTTGCCTTTGCCAAGTTTTTGCGCCGCGACACCTCCGTTTATTTGCCTGCAGCAACCAAACAGGTGTTACGGTTGCCTCAAGCAACGAATTAGGGAGGTGTGATGGCCGAGCAGGCGCAGTTCGAAGAGCTGGTGCGTCAGCTCAGTGCCGTCGGAGCCGTGAAACGGGATCTGGGGCGGATGCTGCCGCCCCACTGCCCGGCCGGCTCGGCCGCCGTGCTGACACTGCTCGGCCGCCACGGAGACATGCGCATGAGCAAGCTCGCGGAGCTGCTCGCCGTCGACATGTCGGTCACCAGCCGGCATGTCGCGCACGTCGCCGCGCGCGGCTGGATCGAGCGGCACCCGGACCCTGCGGACAAGCGCTCGCGCATCCTGCGCCTGACGCCCGCGGGCCTGGAGCAGCTGCACGAGCTGTCCCGGCGGACCACGCATCTGCTGGCCGAGCGGCTCGCCGACTGGACCGACGACGAGGTGGCCCAGCTGATCCGGCTGATGACCCGCCTGCGCGAGTCCTTCGGCGACTGCCGGGCCACCCAGTTCCGGCTCCCGGCCTCCGTGGCCGCTCCCGTGATCGAAGAGACCACCCGTACACCCGCAAGCACGTAAGAGAAGGAAGCCCATGGCAACGACCACACCAGCCGGTGTGCGGGCTCACGCCAAGCACGGGGGAGGCTCCGCGGAGCACGCCCCCATGACGCACCGGCAGATCATGGAGGCCCTGTCCGGGCTCCTGCTCGGCATGTTCGTGGCGATCCTGTCCTCCACGATCGTCTCCAACGCCCTGCCGCACATCATCGGTGACCTCGGTGGCGGTCAGTCCGCCTACACCTGGGTGGTCACCGCCGCCCTGCTGTCGATGACGGCGGCCACTCCCCTGTGGGGCAAGCTCGCCGACCTCTACAGCAAGAAGGCACTCGTCCAGATAGCCCTCGTCATCTACGTCCTGGGCTCGGCCGCCGCCGGTCTGTCGCAGAACGCCGGCATGCTCATCGCCTGCCGCGTGGTGCAGGGCATCGGCGTCGGCGGTCTGTCCGCACTGGCGCAGATCGTCATGGCCGCGATGATCTCCCCGCGGGAGCGCGGCCGTTACTCCGGTTACCTGGGCGCCACGTTCGCCGTCGCCACCGTCGGCGGCCCGCTGCTGGGCGGTGTCATCACCGACACCTCCTGGCTGGGCTGGCGCTGGTGCTTCTACGTCGGTGTCCCCTTCGCGATCATCGCGCTGATCGTGCTGCAGAAGACCCTGCACCTGCCGGTGGTAAAGCGTGACGTGAAGGTCGACTGGGGCGGTGCCTTCCTCATCTCCGCCGCCGTCTCACTGCTGCTGATCTGGGTCACCTTCGCGGGTGACAAGTACGACTGGCTGTCGTGGCAGACCTACACGATGGTCGCGGGCTCGATCCTGCTCGGCGCGCTGTTCGTGCTCGTGGAGTCCAAGGCGAGCGAGCCGATCATCCCGCTGCGCCTGTTCAAGAACCGCACCATCACGCTGGCGTCCCTCGCCTCGCTGTTCGTCGGTATCGCGATGTTCACCGGCACGGTGTTCTTCAGCCAGTACTTCCAGCTGGCCCGCGACAAGTCCCCGACGATGTCGGGCGTCATGACCATCCCGATGATCGGCGGTCTGTTCGTCTCCTCGACCGTCTCGGGTCAGTTCATCACCCGCACCGGCCGCTGGAAGGCCTGGCTGGTCAGCGGTGGCGTCCTGGTCACGGCCGGCCTGTGCCTCCTCGGCTCCATCCGGTACGACACCGCGTACTGGAAGATGGCGATCTTCATGGCGCTGCTGGGTCTCGGCATCGGCATGATGATGCAGAACCTGGTCCTCGCCACGCAGAACCAGGTGGCGCCCTCCGAACTCGGCGCGGCCAGCTCCACGGTCACCTTCTTCCGCTCCCTCGGCGGTGCGGTCGGCGTCTCGGCGCTCGGCGCTGTGATGTCCCATCGGATCACGCACTACGTCCAGGACGGCATCTCCGCCCTGAGCCCCAGGTACCAGGCCGCCCTGGCCGGCGGTTCGGGCTCGACCGACAGCATCCCGGACATGGGCAAGCTGCCGGCGCCCATCCGGACGCTGCTGGAGAGCGCCTACGGCCACGGCATCGCCGACGTCTTCTTCATCGCCGGCTGCCTCGCCGCCGTCGCCTTCCTGATCACGCTGTTCATCAAGGAGGTCCCGCTGAAGACCAAGGGCGCGCTCGCGCAGGCCGCCGAGGGTGCGGCCCCCGTCGCCGACCCGGCCGCCACCCCCGTGGAGACCACTGCGACCGATGTGACCACTGTGGAGAACGCCGTGCAGGAGCCCGTGCAGAAGCAGATGCCCAGCTGGGCCGCCCCCGTCGTCCCGGACACCTTCGAGGCCCCGTCCACGGCCGCCCAGCCGGCGGCGACCGCCGTCGCGACGATCGCCGAGCCCGGCCCGGGCGCGGGCGGCGGCACCCCGGTGCACGGCTTCGTCCGCGGCGCCGAGAGCGCCCCGGTCCCGCAGGCCGCGGTCACCCTGATCTCGCTGTCCGGCCGCCAGCTGGGCCGCGCGGTCGCCCAGGCCGACGGCTCCTACTCCGTCGACGCCCCGGGCACGGGGTCGTACGTCCTGATCGCCTCCGCCGACGGCTACCAGCCGCAGGCCTCCACCGTCGTGGTGGGCGAGGAGCCGCTGTCGTACGACATCCTGCTCAGCGGCACCAGCGGGCTGACCGGCGTAGTCCGGGCCGCCGGGAGCGCGCTGCCGGTCAAGGACGCCATGGTGATCGTCACCGATGTGCGCGGCGACCTGCTGGCCACCGCCGGCACCGGGGAACAGGGCGACTTCGCCTTCACCGACCTGGTGCCGGGCACGGTGACCCTGGCGGTCAACGCGAGCGGGTTCCGGCCGCGCGCCGTGCCCGTCGAGATCGGCGCCACCGGCCTCACCCGGGTCGAGGTCGACCTGGACGCCGGCGCCCGCCTCCAGGGTGTCGTCAGGGCCCCGCACGGTCCGCTGGCCGACGCCCGCGTGACGCTCGTCGACCAGGCGGGCAACGTGGTCGGCACCGCCACCACCGGCTCGGACGGGGCGTACGCCTTCACCGACCTGGACAGCGGCGAGTACACCGTCATCGCGACGGGCTACCCGCCGGTGGCGACGGCCCTGACCGTGGCCGGCACCGGGGTCGACGGCCACGACCTCGAACTCGCCCACCCCGGCGAGTAGTTCATCCCCGGCCCGTGGCAGACATCCGTCAGGTGTGCGCCACGGGCCGGTTTCATACGACCAATGTGCAAGGCTTTGCAGGGAGAAAACGGGATGGGACTGACCGCGAAGATCCGCACGCGGGACGGGTGGGCCGTGTCGCACGCGGTCGTCACGGTGACCGACATGACCGGTACGCAGGTGCTGCGCGCCGAGGCGGACACCGAGGGCGCCGTACGGGATGCCACCGAGCTGACGCCGGGGGCGTACACGGTGATCGTGACGGCCGTCGGCTACGCGCCCGCGGCCTCCTCCGCGATCGTCACGGCGAGTGGCCGGGCCGAGGTCGGCACGGTCACGCTGGCCCGGCAGGGCGGCACCGAACTGCCGCCGCCCGGGCCCTGGACCATCGACCCGGTGCACTCCTCCGTCGCCGCGGTCGCCCAGCACCTGGGGATCTCCAGCGTGCACGGCCGGTTCACGGAGTTCGGCGGCACGATCGAGATCGCACCGGACGACGTCACCAAGTCCCGTGTGGAAGCGGTGATCAGGGCCGCGTCCGTCGACACGGGCAACGGCATGCGCGACGGTCACCTGAAGTCGGCGGACTTCCTCGACGTCGAGCGGCACCCGGAGATCACCTACCGCTCGACGGACCTGACCCGGTCGGGCCCCGACCGCTGGACGGTCCACGGCGAGCTGTCCATGCACGGGGTGGTCCGCCCGGTCGACCTGGACCTCGCCTACCTCGGCACCGGCGCCGACCCGTGGGGCGGCACGCGGGCCGCGTTCCGCGCGACGGCGGAGCTGCGGCGGGAGGATTTCGCGATGAACTACAACCAGGTCCTCCAGGCGGGCATCGCGGCGATCGGTACGACCCTGAAGGTGGAACTGGACATCCAGGCGGTGCAGGGAGATTCCCTGCCCGCGGTCTAGGGTGCAGGCATGGCACCGAACATCGCTACCAACACGCGCGTATCGCTGGACGAGTTGCTGGATTTCGTCAGGCCTCGCCACCGCGCTCTGCTCATCACGCGCCGCGCCGACGGCGGGCCGCAGGCCTCCCCGCTGACCTGCGGGGTCGACGACTCGGGCCGGATCGTCGTGTCCACCTACCCCGAGCGGGCCAAGACCCGTAACGCCCGGCGCGACCCACGGGTGAGCCTGCTCGTGCTGAGCGACGAGTGGAACGGGCCCTGGGTGCAGATCGACGGCACGGCCGAGGTCGTCGATGCCCCGGACTCGGTGGAACCGCTGGTCGAGTACTACCGCAACATCGCCGGCGAGCACCCGGACTGGGACGAGTACCGCGCGGCCATGGTGAAGCAGGGCAAGTCGATCATCCGCGTGACGCCCCAGCGGTGGGGCCCCGTGGCCACCGGGGGCTTTCCGGCGCGGCTGGTCAGCGACGACTAGCAACACCCCTCAACACCACCGGCGGACGGAGTCCGACGCAGCGCCCCGCAGCCCGCGAAGCAGTGCAAGGGACGCAGACAGAAGCGGCCCGCGCCGCCATGGTGAAGCAGGACAAGTCGATCATCCGCGTGACGCCCCAGCGGTGGGGCCCCGTGGCCACCGGGGGCTTTCCGGCGCGGCTGGTCAGCGACGACTAGCAACACCCCTCAACACCACCGGCGGACGGAGTCCGACGCAGCGCCCCGCAGCCCGCGAAGCAGTGCAAGGGACGCAGACAGAAGCGGCCCGCGCCGCCATGGTGAAGCAGGACAAGTCGATCATCCGCGTGACGCCCCAGCGGTGGGGCCCCGTGGCCACCGGGGGCTTTCCGGCGCGGCTGGTGGAGGGGCAGTAGTCAGCCCCGGCCGACCATCGCCTCGATGCCCGCGATCAGCAGGTCCAGGGCGTAGTCGAAGTCGCGGTCCAGCATCTCGTCGACCGTGTCCCCGCCGCGGGCCGCCATGAGGGCCTTCGACTCCTCGACGACCTCGGCGGTCCCCGGGGCCTCCGTCACCAGGGCCATGGCCTGCTCGTAGTACTCGTCGGGGCTCAGCCCGGTGTCCGCGATCCGGGCGAAGAAATGGCCCTCGATCGTGCCGAAGCCGTACACGAACTGGAAGACCGCCGAGATCGCCCCCGTAACCCCGTGCGCGGGCAGCCCCGCCCGGCCGACGACCCGCTGGACCGCGCGGGCGAACGCCAGCGCGTTCGGGCCGATGTTGAGATAGCGCCCCGCCAGCGGCGACAGCCAGGGGTGGCGCACCAGCAGCGCCCGGTACTCGGTGGCCAGCCCGCGCAGCTGCTCGCGCCAGTCCTCACCCCCGGCGTCCGGGTCCGGCAGCCCCAGCTCGCCGAAGGCCGCGTCCAGGGCGAGTTCGAGCAGGTCGTCCTTGGTGTCGACGTACCAGTACAGGGACATCGCGGTGACGTTCAGCTCCGCGGCCAGCCGCCGCATGGAGAACTTCGCCAGCCCTTCGGCATCCAGCAGCCGCACGGACACGGTCGTGATCCGCTCACGGTCGAGCCCGGAGGGCTGCCCGCCACCGCCACGACCGCCCCGGCGGGCCCTGGCCTCGAGCCACACACTGGCTCGCGGCGACCGACCTGCGTCCTTCACCACCGGCGCACCTTTCTCGACTCCGCTCACATACCCATATCACCCGAGCTCCCGGGCGACCTTCCGCTCGGCCCGCCGAAGCAGCCCCGCTGCCACGAACCCACCCAGCAGCACGGCAATCGCACCCACCAACTGACCAGACCCGAGGCCGGCCGACAACGACTCCCCCGAGGCCACGGAAGAGCTGAGCACGGCACCCAGCACGGCCACACCGAGCCCGTTGCCGAATTCGGCGAGGGTGCCGTTGATACCGGCCCCCACCCCCGCCTTCTCCGGAGGGATCGCGCTCATGATGGCGTGCGCCATCGCCGGGTTGGCGACAGCGCACCCCGCCCCGATCAGCACCAGCCCGAGCAGCAACCCGGCGTAACCGCCGGAGGCGACCGCGATGGCCACCAGCCCGGACGACATCAGCACCATCCCGAGCGCGACGGACACCGGCGTACCCAGCCGCCCGGACCACTTCGCCGACAGCCCCGTGAAGTTGAGCAGCACCACGGTCAGGGCCAGCGGAGCGGTCCGCAGGCCCGCCTCCAGCGGCCCGTAGCCGAGCACGAACTGCAGATGCTGGGTCAGCAGGAACAGCGCCCCTCCCATGCCGAAGGTGATGAGGACGGCCCCGGCCACCGCACCCGTGAACCGCCGGTCCTGGAAGAAGCGGACGTCGAGCATCGGCTCGCCGGCGCGGCTCTCCCACCAGGCGAAGACACCGAGCACCACCACCGCGACGGCGGCCGTGCCCAGCACCCGCGCCGAGGTCCAGCCGTGGTGGGGGCCGGAGATGATCGCGAAGACGAGCGAGGCCATGCCGATGGTGGACAGCAGCGCGCCGAGCAGGTCCGGCCGGTCGCCGCGCGGGCTCTTCGACTCCGGCACCAGGGCCGCCACCGCGACCAGGCCCAGCGCCGCGACCGGGATGTTGATCAGGAAGATCGCGCCCCACCAGAAGTGGTTCAGCACGAACCCTCCGATGAGCGGGCCCGCCGCGAAGCCGAGCGCGGCGACCGCACTCCAGATGCCGATCGCCTTCGGCTGCTCCTCGGGCGTGAAGATCTGCATGGCCACGGCGAGCGTGGTGGTGAGCAGCAGCGCGCCGCCGATGCCCATGCCGGCGCGCGCGGCGATCAACTGGCCGGTGGAGTCCGCGAGTCCGGCCACCAGCGAGCCGATGCCGAACAGGGCGAGCCCCGCGATGAGCATCTTCTTGCGGCCGTAGCGGTCGGCGGCGCTGCCGGCGGTGAGCAGGAGGCCGGACTGCACCAGGGAGTAGGCGTTGATCATCCACTGGATGTCGGAGGTGGCCGCGTGCAGCTCGCGGGTGAGCGAGGGGATGGCCACGTTCAGGACGGTGTTGTCGAGCAGGACGGTGAGCTGGGCGAGACAGATCACGCCGAGGATCACCCAGCGCTGGGGGTGGCCTTGGGAAGCAGACATGTCGTACACCGTATAGCGACTCCTATACGGTGTACGACAGGTTCTTCTGCCAGCCTGATTCCGCCTGTCAGCCGCTCTTCTTCTGGGTGAGGTCGTAGAAGGTGGCCGAACCGACCGTCACCTTCTTGAAGTTGCTCTCGACCCACGAGGTGATCCGGGACGACGTACCGCTGCCGCTGCCGCCCATGCCCCCGCCCATGCCTCCGCCGGCGATGAAGTAGTGGATCTTTCCTTCCGCCACGTACTTCTCGAACTGCGCAAGCGTCGGGGACGGGTCGGTGCCGTTGAAGCCGCCGATCGCCATCACCGGGTCACCGGTGGCCAGTTGGTAGCCGGCCGCGTTCTGCGAACCGACGGAAGCGGCCACCCAGGTGTACTTCGAGGCGCCCTCGGCCAGGAGCTCCCTGGCGGCGGAGGAGACGTTCGCGCCGTTCACCAGGCCGCCGGCGCCACCGCCACCGCCCATGCCGCCCTCGCCCATCCGGCCCGGCACACCGCCGCCGAAGCCGCCGCCCGGGAAGCCGTTGCCGTTCTGCTGCCCCGGCTGCTGTCCCTGTCGGCCCTGGCCGTTCTGCTGCCCCGGCCGCCCCGGCATGCCACCGCCGCCGAACCCGCCGCGCATCCCGCCTCCGGGCCCCCGGCCGCCGCCGAAGCCCATCATGCTCGCGCCCGCAGGACCGGCCGTCGGGATGGAGCCGGTGTGCGCGGAGTCCACCGTACTGAGGGTGTACGCCGCCGGACCGGCGAGCGCGGCCACCAGGCCCACCGCCGCCGCCCCGAGGGCCGGCCGCCGGGAGATCCGGCCGGCGAAGACCAGGCCCAGCGCGGCCGCCGTCCCGCCGATCAGGACCAGCCACTTCAGCCAGGGCAGATACGTCGAGGTGCGGTTGAGCAGGACGTATCCCCAGGCGGCCGCGGCCACCACGGACGCGGCCAGGGTGATCGACGCCCAGGTCTCCTTGCGCCGCTCCCACAGCAGCCCCGCGCCCATGCCGACGACGGCCGCGAGGTACGGCGCGAGCGCCACCGTGTAGTACTGGTGGAAGATGCCCGCCATGTAGCTGAAGACCACCAGGGTGATCAGCAGCGAGCCGCCCCACACCAGGAACGAGGCCCGCGTGACGGACGTACGGCTCAGCTTCCGCGTCGCCCACAGGCCCGCGGCCAGCAGGATCAGCGCGGCCGGGAGCAGCCAGGAGATCTGGCTGCCGATCTCGGCGTTGAACATCCGGTCCCAGCCGGTGGCGCCCCACATCCCGCCCCCGCCGTTGTTGCCGTTGCCGCCGGGGACGACGCTGCCGGTCTCGTCGCCGTTGATGCGGCCGAGGCCGTTGTAGCCGAAGGTCAGCTCCAGGAAGCTGTTGTTCTGCGAACCGCCGATGTAGGGGCGCGAGGAGGCCGGCCACAGCTCGACGACCGCGACCCACCAGCCGCCGGAGACCACGAGCGCGACGGTGGCCAGGCCCAGCTGGACCAGGCGCCGGCGCAGCCGCACCGGGCCGCAGACGGCGTAGACGATCGCCAGCGGCGGCAGGATCAGGAAGGCCTGCAGCGTCTTGGCGAGGAAGGCGAAGCCGATCGCGACCCCGGCCCACACCAGCCACTTCGTCCGGCCGTCCTCCACCGCCCGTACGACGAAGTAGCAGGCCAGTGCCATCAGCAGGGCCAGCATCGCGTCCGGGTTGTTGAACCGGAACATCAGCGCGGCGACCGGGGTGAGCGCGAGCACCGCGCCCGCGATCAGTCCCGCGGCCGGGCTGAACCGGCGCCGCACGGCCGCGTGGACGACCGCGACCGTGCCGACGCCCATGAGGACCTCGGGGGTGAGGATCGCCCAGGAGTTGAGGCCGAAGATCCTCACCGACAGCTCCATCGGCCACAGGAAGGCCGCCGGCTTGTCGACGGTGATGGCGTTGCCCGCGTCCAGCGAGCCGAAGAAGAACGCCTTCCAGGACGTGCTGCCCGCCTGCACCGCCGCCGAGTAGAAGGAGTTGGCGTAGCCGGAGGCGCTGAGGTCGTACAGGTAGAGCAGGAGGGTGGCGGCCAGCAGGCCGAGGAAGGCCGGGCGCACCCAGCGGGGGTCCTCGGGCCGGCCGCGCCACAGTCTGCGGCGGATCGGCTGCCTCGGATCGCCGGACTCGGGGGCCCGCGGGGGAGCGGCCGGGGGCGGCCCCCATACGGCCGTACCGCTCTGCCGGGCGGCCTGCTGGTCGTGGTGCGCGGTCATCGGGGGTCCCCCGGGTCGGTGTCGTGAGGGCGCACCGGCTGCGGTCGCATGGTGGCGTCCCTCCAGCTGCCGTCCGCGGCATCACCGGCGCGGACCTGGGCGGCCGTCGGATACGGCTGCTGGTACGGCACCGGGCGCTGGGGCAGCGATGCGTACGGGGCGGCCGTGCCCTGCGGCGGGGTCGTGCTCGTGCTGTAGGTCGGCGAGGAGAGGGGGTGGGAGGCGACGGCCGTCGGACCGGGGCCGGACTCGCCGCGGTCCGGGAACACCCAGGCGCGGAAGAGCAGGAACCGCAGCACCGTCGCGGCGAGGTTGGCGGCGATGAGCACCGCCAGTTCGGTGGAGTGCGCCGGGCTGGAGCCGGCCGCGTTCAGGGCGGCCAGCGAGCCGCTGGTCAGCGCGAGGCCGATGCCGAAGACGACCAGGCCCTGCGCCTGGTGCCGTACGGCGCCGCCCCGGCCGCGCACCCCGAAGGTGAGCCGGCGGTTGGCGGCCGTGTTGGCGACCGCGGAGACCAGCAGGGCGAGCGCGTTGGCGATCTGGGAGCCGGAGAACTGCCGGAAGACGCTGTAGAGGAGGAGGTAGAAGAGGGTGGACAGGCCGCCGACCACGCAGAAGCCGACGAGCTGACGGGCAAGTCCCGTGGGGACGTTGGTGAGTTCACGGTCGCGCGGGTCGTCGCCGAAAGGCCGGGTGAGCCGGTCCAGCGGCAGCGAACCGCCGGCCAGCGCCTTGCCGACCCGCCAGACGCCCCTGAGGTCGTCGGTGGCGGTCTTCACGATGTGCACGGTGGAGTCGGGGTCGTCGACCCAGTCGACCGGCACCTCGTGAATGCGGAGCCCCGCCCGCTCGGCGAGCACCAGCATCTCGGTGTCGAAGAACCAGCCGGTGTCCTCCACCAGCGGCAGCAGCACCTGGGCCACATCGCGCCGGATCGCCTTGAACCCGCACTGGGCGTCGGAGAACCGGGCCTGCAGCGAGCCGCGCAGGATCAGGTTGTAGGCCCGGCTGATGAGCTCCCGCTTGGGGCCGCGCACCACCCGGGAGGTGCGGGCGAGCCGGGAGCCGATCGCGAGGTCCGAGTGGCCGGAGATCAGCGGCGCCACCAGCGGCAGCAGGGCGTTGAGGTCGGTGGACAGGTCGACGTCCATGTAGGCCAGGACCGGCGCCTCGGACGCGGACCACACGGTCCTGAGGGCCCGGCCCCGGCCCTTGTGTTCCAGGCGGAAGTTGGTGACCTCGGGGAGCTCCGCCTCCAGCCGCGCCGCCACCTGCGGGGTGGTGTCCGTGGACGCGTTGTCCGCGATCGTGATGCGGAAGGCGTACGGGAAGGTGCGCGTGAGGTGCTCGTGCAGTCTGCGGACGCACGGCTGGAGGTCCTTCTCCTCGTTGTAGACGGGGACCACTACGTCCAGGACAGGCGTACCGGCGTCTCCGGCCGGGAGGTGCTCCCGCGCCGGCAGAGTGCCGGGAGAAGAGTCGGTTCGCATGGCACCGACTCAACTCAAACCCCCTGTTGCACCCATGTGGTGGCACTGTGCTGTGCCTGTGAGTGCGACTGCCGGTCGGTCTCCGGCGCGGGCCGCGCTGCGGCGACGGGGACGAGCGCGGGCAGATGCACGGTGAACACGGTCCGCCCCGGAACGCTGTCGACGGTGACGGCACCCCCGTGCGCGGCCGCGACCGCCTGCACGATGGCGAGCCCCAGGCCCGTCGACCCGGTGGCCCTGGACCGCGCGGAGTCGCCGCGCGCGAACCGCTCGAAGACGTGCGGCAGCAGGTCCGGCGGGATGCCCTGCCCGTTGTCCTCGACGTCGACGCACATCCACGGCCCGCGCCGCTGGACGCGCGCGGTGACGGTCGTACCGGGCGGGGTGTGCTTGCGGGCGTTGCCGAGCAGGTTGACCAGCACCTGCTGGATGCGTGCCGCGTCCGCCGACACCAGAGCGGGTTCGTCGGGCAGATCGAGGCGCCAGTTGTGGTCCATGCCGGCCGCGCGGGAGTCGCTCACCGTGTCCACGACCAGCGGGATGAGATCGGTCTGCTCGAACTGCAGCGGCCGCCCGGCGTCGAGGCGGGCGAGCAGGAGGAGATCCTCGACCAGGAGGGTCATCCGGCCCGCCTCGGACTCGATCCGGCCGAGGGCGTGCCGGGTGTCGGGCCCGACCTGTTCCCGCCCCCGTCGCGTGAGTTCCGCGTACCCGCGAATGGACGCGAGCGGGGTGCGCAGCTCATGGCTGGCGTCGGCGACGAACTGCCGTACCCGCATCTCGCTCTGCTGCCGGGCGTGCAGGGCGCCGTGCACATGGTCGAGCATCCGGTTCAGCGCGGCACCGACCTGGCCGACCTCGGTGTGCGGGTCGCACTCGGACTCCGGGACCCGCTCGCTGAGGTTCACCTCGCCCGTGTGCAGCGGGAGTTCGGAGACCCGGGTGGCGGTGGCGGCGACCTTGCGCAGGGGGCGGGTGGCGACGCCGACGATGACCGTCCCGGCGAGGGTGGCGGCGATGAGACCGGCGGCGGTGACGCTGATCTCGACGAGGATCAGGGTGTTGATGGTGCCGTCGGCCTCCGCGGTGGGGAGGCCGACGTAGTAGCCGCTCTTGTACTGGACGCGGTACGTGCCCAGCCCCGGAAGCTCCGTACTGTGCGCCTTGCCGTCCTGGGCGACCTCGCCGAGGGCGGTCTTCTGGGCGTCGGTGAGGTCCTTGGCGCTCATGTCGAACGTCGACGTGGACTTCTTGCCGACCTTGCCTTCGGTGACGGAGCCGCCCACGACGGTGGCCGCGACCGTGCCGCTGGGCTGGGGGCCGTGCTTGACGAACTCGCTGAGGTCGGTCACCTTGCGGCGTGGGTTCTGCTGCATGACCTGGCCGGGCAGGCCGGCGTCCCTGTCCGGGCCGGGCGGCGCGAAGTCGCCCGACGCACGCGCCGCGGCCTCACGCAGCTGCCCGTCCAGCTGGTCGTACAGATGAGTCCGCAGCGCCAGCGTCGTCACCGTCCCGATCACCGCACACACGATGGCGATCAGCACCACGGAAGCGACGACGAGCCGCGCCCGCAGCGTGCGCGGCTGTCCGGCCCGTCGCCCCTGCCGCCTCTGGCGTTGCTGCGGACCAGGCCGTCGCCGCCCACTCATGACACGGCGGGCTTGATCAGATAACCCGCCCCGCGCCGGGTGTGGATCATCGGCTCGCGCCCCGCGTCGATCTTCCGTCGCAGATAGGAGATGTACAGCTCGACGACGTTGGCCTGCCCGCCGAAGTCGTACGACCACACCCGGTCCAGGATCTGCGCCTTGCTGAGCACCCGCCGCGGGTTGCGCATGAGGAAGCGCAGCAGCTCGAACTCGGTGGCGGTGAGATGGATGGACTCCCCGGCCCGCGACACCTCGTGGCTGTCCTCGTCGAGCGTCAGGTCTCCGACCACGAGCACGGAGTCGGAACGCCGGTCGGCGGCCCCGGACCGCCGGATGAGCCCCCGCAGCCGCGCCACGACCTCCTCCAGGCTGAACGGCTTGGTGACGTAGTCGTCGCCGCCGGCGGTGAGCCCGGCGATACGGTCCTCCACCGCGTCCTTCGCGGTCAGGAAGAGCACGGGCACGTCCGGCAGCTCGCGCCGCAGCCGCCCGAGGACCGTCAGCCCGTCCATGTCGGGCAGCATCATGTCCAGCACGACGGCGTCGGGCCGGAACTCACGGGCGGTCTGTACGGCTCCCTGTCCGTCCCCCGCACTCCTGATCTGCCAGCCCTCATAACGAAGGGCCATGCTCAGCAGTTCGGTGATCGACAACTCGTCGTCCACCACAAGCACTCGGACGGGGCTCCCGTCCGGCCTCAGCAGTTCGGTGCGCCCCTGGGGCGAGGTCGTGGTCATGGTGCACACCTTGTCGGGGTCCTCTGAGAAGAGGCTTTCCCCCATCTGTGATTTGCCTGAGAAACACACAGGCGTCTCTCAGGCAGCCCCTGGGAAACACTCACCCCCGCGCGAAGCCGCCCGCGTGCTCGACCCTGGCGATGTGGATCGCGTACCGCTCGTACCAGCGCTCCCGGCCGCGCCGCTTGGCCGCGAGGTGCGCCGGGTGATCCCGCCACCGCTCGATCCCGGCGAGGTCCCGGAAGTAGGCGACGGAGATCGCGAGTCCGCCGGGACTGTGGGCGAAGTCCTCACCGAGGAAGCCGGGGACCGCGCGGACGAGCCGGGAGAGGTCCTCGGCGGTGCGCCGGTATCCGTCGGGGTCGTCCTCGGTACGGGCCGAGGTGAAGACCACGGCGTAGTAAGGGGGTTCGGGGAGGGAGGCGGGCCGTACAGGGGTGTCTGTCTGATCGCTCATGGCAACCACGGTCGGCCGCGGGCCCGTTCGGCGTCCATGGCCCTTGCCGAAAGGGATCCGTACGGGATCCGAGTCTTTGCCCACGCCGGCCCACACCTCGCCGCCCTCAGAACAATCCCTCCTGCGGGTGCCTGAACTCCCGCAGCGGAAAGGTGAGTCCGGCGGCCATCGCCCCACCCGGGGACACCAGCTCCCAGCCGGTCATCAGCCGTGTGTCGAGCACGACCACCCCGCGCCCGCCGGCCGCCAGATGCAGATCGGGCCCGGCGGCCGCGACCAGCTCACCGCTCACGCGGCCCCCCGGGACGAGCTCCACCACCTCCCCGAGGGCGGAGGAAACCCCGGCAAGCCCGAACACCCCCGCGTGATCGACCACTTCACAAGGCTCCGGCCGCAGCGACTCCGGCCACCCACTGAGCGCCACGGCCCGCGCATGCAGCTCCCGCACCTGAGCCGCACGCTCCTCCCCGGTCCCCGGCAACGCCGACCGCACCGCCCGCTTCTCGGCGTACGGAATCCGGTCCGGCACCTGGAGCGCGGCCCGCAGCAGCTCCTCGGTGCGCCGGGCGGCCATCAGCGGGCCGGTGCCGAGCCAGCTGAAACAGACGGCACCCTGCTCCAGCAGCCGGGCGGAGCCCCGCTCGACCGCGGTGATCCCCACCTTCACCATGCCGGGCCCGAACCACGCCAGATACACCCGGTACGGCCGCGGGTCGTCGGCGATCGTGTCGGCGGCCACGGAGTGCGCCCGGTCCAGCCGCGCACACTCCTCGCACCGGGCGCCCGTGCTCCGCCCCGGCACGGCAGCACGGGTGGGGCAGGCATGCCCGCGCGCCCCCACACACTGCCGGGCGCTCCCCTCCGGCACGGCGAAGCCGACCCGCTTCCCCCACGGCAGCGCACTGCGCCGCCCGCCGTCCCACACCAGCGCCGGTCCGGCCGGCGACCAGCGGAGCCCCGAGCATTTCCACACCTGTGCCATCACTCTTGAGGGTATGGCCTGGGTCTGACAACGGGTTCCGGGCGGCGAAGAAGCGTAGGGTGACCGAAGGCCCGAAGCCGCAACCTCGTTTTGCGACTTCGGGCCTGTCTGCGTGGGTGCGCCACGGCGCGTGTCCTACGGCAGCACGTACACCGGCACCCCTTCCGCCGCGACCCCCGCCTGCCGCACGCACCCCCGCTTGATCAGCATGCGCAGGCAGTCATGGACCCGGTCGAGCGTGAGCCCCGTACGCTCCGCGACCTCCTCCAGCCGGCAGTGCGCCGGCCCGCGCACCAGCGCCGGAGCGAGATACGCGGCGACGGCGTGCACGTCCTCGGTGACGACCAGGTTCTTCGCCCGCCAGGTGGCGAGGAGCTGCTGGGGGGTGATGGGCGGGCGGGGCGGCGCCGGGGCGGGGGGCCGCATACGGTCGGCGATGAGGTCGAGGGTGTCGGCGATACGACCGAGCACGTGCTGCACACCGCCTACGCGGTCAGTGAGGACGGCGAGGTGGTCGTTGGTGCGGCGCATCTCCTCGATCTGCTCGATCTGCGCGACGGCCAGGGCCTCGTCCGCCCGGATGTTCCGCTCCTCCAGCCGGACGATCGCGTCGGCGACCTGTTCGGGCATGAGGTAGGCGGTGCCGCCGTGCGGAGCGGGTTGCACGGGGGCGGGGTCGAGGGTGTAGGTGCCGTCGCGCTGAAGGGTCTCGATGACCTCGCTGACCCATTCCTTGAAGGGGGCGCACTCGGGCTTGGTGCAGCCGTTGACGAGCTGGATCAGCCCCTTGAGGTTCACCAGTTTCATCGAGCGCTGAAGCCTGTGACCTGCGAGTTTGCTCAAAGTGTCTGCTGTATAGACGCCTTGCGCAATCTCACGGAGACTGCTCTGCCAGTTTGCGGAGACGTGCAGACCCAAGGCTTGCCGCGTGTTTGCGTACCCGAGATGGGCGGCGACGTCCACCGCCGGAAACCAGTGCTCCCCCTCCGGCGTGGTCAGCCTCCGCACCCGCGCCCCCGTGGCCGCGAAGACAAAGTCGTTGACGTCGATCGCGTCCTGCTTGCGCCCCGTCGGCTGCTCCGACGGAGTGTCGTTCTGCTCGTACATCGAGCATCACCTCCACCCCGGAAGCTAGAGACGGCGATCACCAGCTCCCGTTCGCCGAGGGCACATTCACTCGATAGGTGACAGAGGTATCGATTCGACACCCGTGGGCCGCCCCGCCCCCGCAGCCACCGCCACCGTCACCGCCCGGCGCCCCCGCCCCGCCAGCCGACAGCTGACGCACCCCGGATGTCCCTCCCGAGCCTGCGCGTCCCGTACCCGCATCCCCCAGTCCCGCCGCGGCCGCACCCCCGGCGGCTTGCCCCAGCCGGCGAGATGCAGGACCCACGTCACCAGAACGCTCACGGCCACGACGGTGAGCCCGCCCGCGACCAGCGGCAGCGAGGCCCTGCACACTCCCAGCCCCACGACACCGCTGCCCACCGTCGCGATGCCGAAGCCGGTCCAGCCGGCGACCGTGTGCCCCTCGTCGTACAGACTCATACAGCACCTCCGGGAACGAGACTCAGATTCCCTCACGAGCTAAGACGTTTCTCAACCGAATATCTCACGAGCTAAGGGATTCCGAAAGATGCACGGCACGCCGCGACCACCCGCCACTCCGGCCCAGGCGCTGTCGGCGATGGACCACCTCATCGCCGCCCACCTGATCGGACAGCAGGAGCTGGCCCGGCGGCTGGGCCTGAACGTCACGGACCTGACCTGTTTCGCCTTCGTCCTGGAGGCCGGCGACGACCTGCTGACGGCCGGTGACCTCGCCGCCCGCGCCCACGTGACCACCGGCGCGGTGACCGGCATCCTCAACCGCCTGGAACGCGCCGGCTACGTCACCCGCCGCCCCGACCCCACGGACCGCCGCCGGGTCCGCGTGGCCGCCGTACCGGATGCCGTCACCCGCGTGGCGGCGGTGTACGCAAGCCACTACAAACGCCTGACGGACCTGTTCTCCGACTACTCCGCCAACGAACTGGCGGTCATCACCGACTGGTTCACCCGGGCCACGGCCCTGGCGCACGAGTACCTGGAGAAGCTGAACCGGAACGACCCCGACGAGGAGTGCTGAGCCCTCGCACCGGGGCCGGATCCTGTCTGCTCGGCTGTCCGAGGCGTTCCGTTGCGCCGCCCGGGCGACCTGCCCGTGCCACCTCGCTCCGCTGTTCGTTCGGCACGCATTGACTGCACCGTGCCGCGCTGCGGGGACCTACTCGATGCACCCCTTCTCGCGGCGACCAGACACGCCTGCCCGCGTACCCGGTGCCCGCCGGCGCCGGGAGACCGGAAGAGAAGGGAAGAGAAGGGACTCGGATGCGCGCACTGCGACGTTTCCTGTGGAGCGCTCTTGCGTCTTCACTCCTTCTGATCGGAATCGCCCCGGCACCCGTCCAGGCCGCCGGGGCGCACTCCAGAAACGGACACCACGACTGCCCGAGCACCCATCGGACGGCCAGCACCACGATGGCACCGCCGACGGGGCTGCAGAAGTACTACCGCGGCGACTGGCGACTGGGCCCCCGCCGCCTCCCGAAGAGCGGCCCCATCGGGCGGATGCTCCGGGGCTACCGCCCGCAGGACCACACGTCGCAGTACTGGTTCCTCGGCTGCTACTGGCAGACCAACCAGCAGAACCAGTCCGGCTGGTGGTACCCGGACAACAACGGCTTCGTGCTCCGCCACGGCCGTCCGGTCGAGTCGCCGAAAACCCTCCGGGTGGGCAAACGGGTCGACCTCTTCGGCACCGGCACCGGCTTCTTCCTGGCGCCGGAGGGCACGCCGTACACGAAGCGCGCCATCCCGCCGAACAACCTGGACGAGTACAACCCGAAGGCGCCTGCCTTCAACTACCACCTCTACCGCGTCACCAAGCCGTTCACGGTCGAGGCCGGCCCCATCCGGCCCTGGTTCGGCCAGGAGGGACTCGGCGAGCAGTTCATGACGAGCACCAAGGTTTCCGACCTGGTCACCGCGGGGTACCTGGCCGACATCACCCCGAGGTCGTAGGACCGGCCGCAGCACGTCGGGACGGCGAATTCCAGGGGTCGTAGCAACACCGCGGTGAGTTGATCAAGCCGCGAGCAGCTTGGACAGACGCTCGGCCGGGGTCTCCCAGCCGAGCGTTCTGCGTGGGCGGCCGAGCAACTCTGATCAAGGCTTTACCTGTTCCGCGTTGTTCGTGGTCGGCGGCGTGGCTAGCGTTCCTGCGCCCCCCATCTGCGGATCTCGCATCGGCGTTGATCGGCAGCATCCCACTGTCATGGGCAGACCATTCGGTCCCCATCGCCACCACCACAAGAAGGGCATTTTCTTGCTCTCAAGGAGACGTCGGGCGGCATCCACCGCCGCCCTGCTGTCCACCACGGCGCTCATATCGACCGGATGGCTCACGGCCACCGCGTCCGCCGCACCGTCGGCCACCGGGGCGCCCCATGTCAAACACCTGTGCGCCCACGCCACCACGCCGGGGCACGTGGCGTGCCTCGCAGAGGCCCGCACCGACGTCGTTCAGCACCTGACCGTCAGCCCCGACGCCACTCCGTCCGGTTACGGCCCCTCGGACCTGCAGAGCGCCTACAACCTGCCGTCCTCCACGGCCGGTTCGGGCCGCACGGTCGCGATCGTCGACGCCATGGACGACCCCAACGCCGAGTCCGACCTCGCCGCCTACCGGTCCCAGTACGGCCTCCCCGCCTGCACCACGGCCAACGGCTGCTTCAAGAAGGTGAACCAGACCGGCGGCACCACCTACCCGAGCGCGGACTCCGGCTGGGCCGGCGAGATCTCTCTCGACCTCGACATGGTCAGTGCCGCCTGCCCGCAGTGCCACATCCTGCTCGTCGAGGCCTCCTCCACGGGTATGGCGGACATCGGCACGGCCGAGAACGAGGCGGTCGCCCTCGGCGCGAAGTACGTCTCCAACTCCTTCGGCGGCCCCGAGGACCCGACCGAGACCACCGCCGACGTCCAGTACTTCAACCACCCCGGCGTGGCCATCACCGTCAGCGCGGGAGACAGCGGCTACGGCGTCCAGTACCCGGCCTCCTCCCCCTACGTCACCGCGGTCGGCGGCACCTCCCTCAGCCGTGCGGGCAACGCCCGCGGCTGGAGCGAGTCTGTCTGGTCCAACGACAGCACCGACGGGACCGGGGCCGGCTGCTCCGCCGACGAGGCAAAGCCCACCTGGCAGTCCGACACCGGCTGCAGCAAGCGCACCGTCGCCGACGTCTCCGCGGTCGCCGACCCGGCCACCGGCGTCGCCGTCTACGACACCTACGGCGCCTCCGGCTGGGACGTCTACGGCGGCACCAGCGCCTCCTCACCCCTCATCGCGGCCACCTACGCGCTCGCCGGCACCCCGACCGCGAACAGCTACCCGTCCTCGTACCCCTACGGCCACACGTCGGCGCTGAACGACGTCACCTCGGGCAGCGACGGCACCTGCTCGACGAGCTACCTGTGCACCGCCGGCACCGGCTACGACGGCCCGACCGGCCTCGGCACCCCCAACGGCGCCACCGCCTTCACCGGAGGCGCCACCACGGTCAACTCGCTGCAGCCCGGCCGGAAGCTCACCTCCGGCCACCGCCTGAGCAGCGCGAACATCACACTCACGATGGGCAGCGACGGCAACCTGGTCGCCTACCTCAAGACGAACGGAACCAGCAGCAGCGGCCCGGCGATCTGGTCCACCGGCACCTCCGGCCACTCCGGCGCCTACGCCTACATGCAGAGCGACGGCAACCTCGTCGTCTACTCGAGCACCGGCAGCGCACTCTGGTCCACCCACACCAATGGCCACAGCGGCGCCTACTTCCTGGTGCAGGACGACGGCAACATGGTGGTCTACGGCTCCGGCGGCGGGCCCGGCACCGGCGGCTCGCTCTGGTCGGACGGCACCTACACGAGGTCGACGAAGATCGGCTCGGGCCAGAAGCTCCAGGGCGGCTGGTGGGCCCAGACCCAGTACACCCGCCTGGTGATGCAGCCGGACGGCAACTTCGTGATCTACCGCAAGCACGACGGCAAGGCGATCTGGTCCGCCGGCACCTCCGGCCACTCCGGCGCCTACGCCTACATGCAGAGCGACGGCAACCTCGTCGTCTACTCGAGCACCGGCAGCGCGCTCTGGTCCACCCACACAAACGGCCACAGCGGCGCCTACGCCCTGCTGCAGAGCGACGGCAACTTCGTCGTCTACGCCAGCACCGGCGGACCCGGCAAGGGTGGTGCACTGTGGGCCGGCAACACGCAGTCGTACGTGCCCTGAGCCGGACGCTCTCCTGAGAAACGGCGATGGCCTGGGAAACCCCGGGCCATCGCCGTATGCGGGATCCCCGCCGGCTTTCCCTTGTCAAAGCCAGAGGCCCTGTGGATCACTCCACAGGGCCTCTGGCATGCTGCGCACTCGGCAGGATTCGAACCTGCAACCTTCTGATCCGTAGTCAGATGCTCTATCCGTTAAGCTACGAGTGCTTGTTCTCTTGTTCTTGTCTCCGTTTCGGCCCTTTCGGCCCCGTCCCGGCGACAGGAAGAACATTACATGACTGCCGCCGACATGTGAAATCCGATTGGCACACCCCTTGTGACCTGCGGAAACGTCCGCAGGCGGGCTGAGGGGCGACCGAGGGCGGGAACGCCGAAGCCCCGGTCCTGGGGACCGGGGCTTCGGGATCGGTGCGGAGGCGGAGGGATTTGAACCCTCGATGGGCTTTAAGGCCCAAACCGCATTAGCAGTGCGGCGCCATAGACCGGACTAGGCGACGCCTCCAGCACAACCGCTCACGCGAGCGCGCGAGTGGTGCGTGCAGATGATGACACAGCCGAGCGGCCTGTCACCAATCGCCCCCCACGGTACTAGGCAGTCGGGTCGCAGGGCAAAGGGCTTCCGCGCGGCGCGGCGCGGGCGCAACGTCCGGGGGGCCGGAGCGTTGGGCAGGGCATGGTCTTTTTCCTTCAGCGGGGTCAGGGGCACAGAGCCCCACAGGGGGATCCGGGGGGCACTGTCCCTCGACGAGGGCATGTCCATGGCGGTGGCCCGTCCGTCCTCGCCGGCGCATCCGCCCTGGTCGCCGTGTCCGCCCTGGCTGTCCTTCCCGCCGCCCCCGCCGTCGCCGTCCCCGCCGTCGCCGCGCCCGCCGTACCGCCGCCCGTGCGGCCCGAGGACCGGCCCGGTGATCACCTCACCGTCGTCGTGCGGCATGCCGGGTCCGGGTGGGACGGGACGTACGAGCTGTTCTGTCACCCGGACGGCGGAAGCCACCCGGACGCCTCGGAGGCCTGCCGGGTGCTGGACGAGCACACGCAGTGGGGGCGGGACCTCTTCGCCCCGGTGGCGCCCGGCACCCTCTGCACCATGCTCTACGGCGGACCGGCCACCGCCCGGGTGACCGGCACCTGGGCCGGACGCAGCGTCGATGCCGCCTACGACCGCAGCAACGGATGCGAGGTCGCACGGTGGGACCGGATGGTGCCGCTGCTGCCGAAGTCGGGGCCGGCGACCTGAGCCGTGGGCCCGCCGACCGGTCAGCCCGTCGGCCCCTCCACGTCGGCCTCCCTCGCCCCTCCGGCCCAGAGATCCCCCCAGCCAACCGACCGACCGGCCCCCGACCCAGCGCCGCCCCGGCCCAGCCCCAACCCCAGCAGCCGATGGCTTCCCCCGGGGAAATCACCTGTCCCGTAAAGGTCCCGCGAAGGTCTCGGGGAAGCCGAGGCCGGGCGCGGCGGGTGGTGGCCGGTTCGTTGTCACTTTGTCGTGGGACCTCCCTCTCATCCGGCGTCGCGAGCGCAACGTGTGCCCTTAGACTCCCTCGCGTGACACGTCGCGGGCCGGTTGGCAAGATGGCCCGAGCGGTCGGCAAGATGCGGTAACAGGGAGGAAGGCGTCTCGTGAGCAGCAGGCCATCCCGAGGCGCTGCTCGCCTCGCAGCCATACTCGACGCGCTGCCGGACGCGTTGGTCCTGGTCAACGCCAACGGAACCGTCGTCAACGCCAACACCATCGCGCTCGAGGCCTTCGAGGCGCCCGGTACGGCACTCGTGGGGCGTGGGCTGCTCGATCTGCTGCCCGAGTTCGACTCGCGGCTGATCCCCGGGTCCATGCGGCGGCCCGACCACATGGATCCGCAGGGGCGGACCAAGCCCACGCGGATGGTCGCGCGGCGCACCGACGGATCCGAGTTCCCCGTCGAGGTCACGAGCGCGAACCTGGAGAACGGGCAGCAGGCGTACGACGGTTACGGATACACGGGTGACGAGCTGCTCATGCTCGTCGTCCGGGACCTGTCCGGGACCGTCGACACCGAGGCCGAGCTGGCGCGCTCGCAGCGGCAGACGGAGATGATTCTGCGGGCCGCCTCCGAGGGTGTCGTAGGGACCGACACCGGCGGGCGGATCGTGCTCGTCAACCCGGCCGCCGCCCAGATACTGGGTTACCGGGCCGGTGAGCTCGGCGGCAAGGAGCTGCACACGCTGGTGCTGCACTCGCGTGCCGACGGTTCACCGTTCCCGTACGAGGAGTCGCCGCTCGCCGACACCCTGCGCTCCGGGCGCAAGCACCGGGTGCGCGGGCAGGTGCTGTGGTCCAAGGGGGACGAGAAGGTCTCGGTCGATCTGACCACCGCCCCCGTGCGGGACGGGGACCAGCTCGTCGGCGCCGTGATGACCTTCGCCGACCGGCGGGCCTACGAGGCCCTCGCCGAGGAGAAGGCCGCGCTGGAGAAGGCGCACGCGGAGGAGGTCGAGCGGCTCACCGAGGAGCACGCCTCCGACCTGACCGCGCTGCGCCAGCAGCACGTCACCGAGCTCGAGGAGCTGCGCGAGAAGCACGCGGAGGAGCTGGCGGCCGGCGAGGAGCGGTACGCCGCGCTCGCCGAGCGGGAGAAGGACCGGTACGAGGCCCTCGCCGGGCGGCACGAGCAGTTGCTGACCCTGCTCGGGCAGTCGCTGCGCGGCCCGCTGGAGGAGCTGCGGCGCGAGCTGGCGGCACTGGCCGCCGACGACGCCGGGCAGCTGTGGCCGGAGGCCAACCAGGTCCTGCATCACCTTTCGGCCGGTTATTCGCGGATCACGACGCTCATCGACAACGTCCTCGGGTATCAGCGGCTGGACGCGGGCGCCGAGGACATCACCCGTACGAAGGTCCTGCTGGACGCCGTCGTCGCCGCCGGTGTGGAGGGGGCCGTCGAACTGATCGGTCCGGGGCGGGTGCAGTTCGCCGTGCACGCGCCGCCCATCGAGGCCGAGGTCGACCCGCAGCGGCTCGCCACGGCGCTGGCCCATCTGGTGGCGGATGTCGCCGGTGTCGACGCCACCGGCAACTCGCCCGTCTCCGCGGGCGGTTACCTGGACAACACCGTCGTGGTCGCGGCCGCGCAGCGGGGCGAGGTCGCGCGGATCGAGGTGCGCGGGCCGTATGTCGGGGGAGACCCGGTGCACGAGCCGATCGTGCGCGGGATCGTACGGGCCCACGGCGGCGTGCTGCAGACGCACGAGGTGCCGGGCATGAGCGGCAGCGCGTACGTGCTGGAGGTGCCGCTCGGCGGTGGCGCCGGGACGGTGGACGGTACGAGTGCGGGGCAGGTGTCCGCCCCCGCGCTCCCGGCCGCCGGGCCGGGTGCGGGCGTGCAGGGCTCCGGCGCCGGTGAGGTGGCCGTGGCCGAGGCCGGTGCCGTCGAGCAGGCGGCCGGTGGCGGACGGCGGCGGGCCCGGCGGTCCTCCACCGACGCCTTCCTGGACAGCGACGTTCCCGGTGCCGGGCCGGCCGGTGAGACCGACGCGCACACGCCGACCGGGCGCCGCCGCAGGCGGGCCGGCGCGCCCGCCGAGGAGACCGGCGCGGTCCCGGCCGAGGCCGCGGAGGCCGGGTCCGGGGGGACCGGACGACGCCGCGGCCGGCCCGCCGAGGGCGGCGCCGGTGACGGCGCGGCTGTGAGCGAGGGTGTGAGCGAGGGTGCGGTGGTGACCGCTGCCGAGCATGCCGCGGGGGCCGCCGCCTCCCGTACGGGACTCGGCCCCGCCGTTCCGCCGCAGGGCGTGCCCGCGCCCACGGGCCGGCGCGCCCGCCCCGCCTCCGGCGCCCCGCAGGCCGCCCTGCCGCCCGCACTGCCGGCGGCGGGCAACGAGCCGACGCCGGGTGCGGAGGCTGTTCCGGGTGCCGAAGGTGTTCCGGGTGCCGAGGGTGGGCAGCCGACCGGGCGGCGCCGGCGTGCGCTGGCCGCCGCGGCGGAACGTGCCGCCGCCCAGGAGGCGGGCGGTGCGCGTACGGTCTTCGCCCTGCCGCCGGCCGAGGCCGACCGCACCCCGCAGTCCGCGGACTCGGCGAGCGGAGTGGGCACGGTTCCGGCGTCCGGTGGCGTTCCGGGTACGGCTGTGCCCGTCGGGCCCGGTGCCGGTGTGCCTGCCGGTCCCGGTGCGAGTGCTGTTCCCGGTGTTGTTCCCGGTGTTGTTCCGGGTGCTGGGCAGGTTGCCGGCCCCCTTCCCGTTCCCCCTCAGGCCTCCGGTCCGGTGCAGGTGCCCTCGCAGCTGCCGCCCTCCGCAGCGGCGGGTGCCGACGGCCGGCACGACGCCGTACCGATGGACCAGGCCGCGGACCACACCCCGCCGCAGCCGCATCCGACCAGCGCGCCGACCGGCCGGCGCCGCCGCGCCGTGGCCCAGCCGGCGGATTCCGCTCAGCCGGGCCCGGCACCGGCACCCACGGCTCAGGCCGCTCCCGGACAGGCCGTAGCGCACCCGGCGCAGACGCCGACTCCCGGTCAGGGCACGCCGGTTCACGGCATTCCGGCGCAGGGTACGGCCGGGCAGGGCATTCCCGTCCAGGCCGGTCCCGCGGCGACGCCCGCGCAGACGCCCGGTGCGGCACCCGGCGCCCCGGCCGGTGCCCCCGCGCCCGGTCAGCAGGCCGCCGTACCGCAGGCAGCCGTACCGCACCCCGCCGCGCCGACGCACGACACCGTCGGCCGACCGGTTCCGACGACCCCGACGCCGCCCGGTGGTACCCCGAGCGCCCGGACGGTGCCCCCGCCGGCCGGTGCCGGACCGGTGCCGACGGCCGTTCAGACGCCCGGCGTGCCCCAGCAGTGGCCCGGCGGCGACGCCGGCTCCGGCGCGGGCACGCCCGTACCGCAGACCGGCACGCCCGCCCCCGGTACCCCGCTCCCCGCGGAGCACGCCGGGGGCCAGGCGCCGCGGGCCGCGCAGCCGTTGCCCGTCGAGAGTGCCGCGGCCGACCCGAACTCGACGCAGGGGCGGGCGATCAGCGTCCGCACGCTCGGTCAGGGTGTGCCGTTCTCGCGGCAGGCCGCTCAGGTGCAGCAGCCGACGGCGACCCCGCCGCCGCACGCGCCGGGCGGTTCCGGCCGCCGGCGCAAGCTGGGCACGCCTCCCGACCCGGCCAAGCGCTCGGAGCAGCAGCCGGAGCAGCCGGGCCGGCCGCATCCGCCGGCCGAACAGCCGACGACCGCGCATCCGTCCCTGGCCGGTCAGGCGCGGCTCGCCCCGGGCACCGAGGGCGCCGGACGGTCGTACGCCATAGGCGCGCCGGACGCCGACGCCGCCGAGGGGCCCGAGCCGCTGGACGGCCCCGGGGGTGCCATCGAGATCGCGGACACCCCGCGGCCGCAGCCGCTCGACGACGAGCTGCCGCCGGAGCCGCTGGACAACCCGCGTCGGCTGCTGGTGTGGCCCGCGCCGGACGCGACGACCCAGCAGGCGCTGAGCGACCGCGGCTACCGGCCGGTGATCGTGCACTCCCGTGAGGAGGTCGACGCGCAGATCGCGGCGTTCCCGGCCGCGCTGTTCGTGGATCCGCTGACGGGGCCCATCACGCGTACGGCCCTGCAGTCGCTGCGGCAGGCCGCCGTCGCGGCCGAGGTGCCGGTGCTGGTCACGGCCGGGCTCGGGCAGGCGACGCGCGAGGCGGCGTACGGCGCCGATCCGGCCGTCCTGCTGAAGGCGCTCGCGCCGCGCGACAGCGAGCAGCATCCGCCGCGGGTCCTGCTCATCGAGGAGCACGCGGAGATCGCGCTGGCGCTGACGGCGACGCTGGAGCGGCGCGGGATGCAGGTGGCGCGGGCCGCGAGCGACGACGACGCGGTGACGCTGGCGGGGCAGTTCCGGCCGAACCTCGTGGTGATGGACCTGATGCAGGTGCAGCGGCGGCAGGCCGGGTTCACCGGGATCATCGACTGGCTGCGCGCGAACGGGCAGCTCAACCGCACCCCGCTGGTCGTCTACACCGCCGCCGTCGACCAGGCCGACCTGCCCCGGCTGGCCTCGGGCGAGACGGTGCTGTTCCTCGCGGAGCGGTCGACCAGCGCGGAGGTGCAGAGCCGGATCGTGGACCTGCTGGCCGGGATCGGCACGAATTAGCACGACGAACAGCCCCTGGCACGCGCCCGGGGCTGCTCCGTCGTCCGGTGGCGTCAGCCGATCCTGGTGACGTCCAGCTCCCCGTCCGCGTACCGCCTGCGCAGCACCTTCTTGTCGAACTTGCCCACGCTGGTCTTCGGCACCGACTCGACGATCGTCCAGCGCTCGGGCAGCTGCCACCTGGCGATGCGGCCCTCTTCGGCGAGGAAGGCGCGCAGGGTCTCGAAGTCGGCGGTGGCGCCCTCCTTCAGGACGACCGTGGCCAGCGGGCGCTCGCCCCACTTCTCGTCGGGTACGGCGACCACCGCGGCCTCGGTGACGTCCGGGTGGGACATCAGCGCGTTCTCCAGCTCCACCGAGGAGATCCACTCGCCGCCGGACTTGATGACGTCCTTGGCGCGGTCGGTGAGGGTGAGGAAGCCGTCGGGGGAGATGGTGCCGACGTCACCCGTCTTCAGCCAGCCGTCCGCGCTGAACTTGTCGGCGGGGCGCAGCGGTTCCGCGTCGGGGCCGTTGTAGTAGGCGCCGGCGATCCAGGGGCCGCGCACCTCCAGCTCGCCCGCCGACTCGCCGTCCCAGGGGAGGCGTTCGCCGCCGGGGCCGGTGAGCCGGGCCTCGACGCCGGCCGGGAAGCGGCCCTGGGTGAGGCGGTAGGCGAACTCCTCGTCCGTACCGGCCGCGTGGGCCGGGGGACGGGCGACCGTGCCGAGCGGGGACGTCTCCGTCATGCCCCAGGCGTGGCAGACGCGCATGCCGAGCCGGTCGAAGGCCTCCATGAGGGAGGGCGGACAGGCGGAGCCGCCGATGGTGACCTGGGTGAGGGAGGAGACGTCGCGGGGCCGGCCGGTCAGCTCGGCGAGCAGGCCCTGCCAGATGGTCGGGACGGCCGCGGCGTGGGTCGGCCTCTCGCGTTCGATCATCTCGGCGAGCGGCGCCGGCTGGAGGAAGCGGTCCGGCATCAGCATGTTGACGCCGGTCATGAAGGTGGCGTGCGGCAGGCCCCAGGCGTTGACGTGGAACTGGGGGACGACGACCAGCGAGGTGTCCTGGTCGGTCAGGCCCATCGACTGGGTCATGTTGACCTGCATGGAGTGCAGGTAGATCGAACGGTGGCTGTACACCACGCCCTTGGGGTCGCCGGTGGTGCCGGAGGTGTAGCACATGGCGGCGGCCTGGCGTTCGTCCAGCTCCGGCCAGTCGAAGGTGGTCGGCCGGTCCGCGATCAGCTCCTCGTACTCGTGGATCCGGGCGTGCGCGCCCTGGAGGGGGGAGCGGTCGCCGGGGCCGGAGACGACGATGTGCTCGACCGTGGGCAGCTTGGGCAGCAGCGGGGCGAGCAGCGGGATCAGGGAGCCGTTGACGATGACGACCTTGTCGGCCGCGTGGTTGACGATCCACACCAACTGCTCGGCGGGCAGCCGCAGATTGAGCGTGTGCAGCACCGCGCCCATGGACGGGATCGCGAAGTAGGCCTCGACGTGCTCGGCGTTGTTCCACATCAGGGTGGCGACCCGGTCGTCGCCCCGGACGCCGAGTTCGTCGCGCAGGGCGTTCGCCAGCTGCACCGCGCGCACTCCGGCCTCGGCGAAACTGCGGCGCTGCGGCTCGGTTTCCCCGGTCCAGGTGATGATCTGTGACCGTCCGTGCACCAGCGTCCCGTGCGTCAGGATGCGGGTGACGGTCAGCGGTACGTCCTGCATGGTGCTCAGCACGGAGTCCTCCCGGGGCGACATTGCCTACGCGGTGGTAGAGGTTGCGCTGATTCTGCTCACATACCGCGCGGTATGTCACTAGGGGGTGTGTCACTCGGGAGAAATCCCGGCCGGGAAACCCGGACAGGAAACTCGGGGAGGAAACCCGGGAGAACTCGGGGAGAGTCCCCGGCTAGCGGACCAGTCCCAGCTCAGGATCCTCGCGCAGCTTGGCCAGCGCACGCGACACCGCCGACTTCACCGTGCCCACCGACACCCCGAGCACCTCGGCGGTCTGGGCCTCGCTGAGGTCCTCGTAGTAGCGCAGGACGACCATCGCCCGCTGCCGCGCCGGCAGCTTCATGATCGCCCGCCACATGGCGTCGTGCAGCGCCTGCCGCTCGGCCGGGTCGTCGTCGCCCGGCACGGGCTCCGGCTCGGGCAGCTCGTCGCAGGTGAACTCGTCCACCCTGCGCTTGCGCCACTGCGAGGTCCGGGTGTTCAGCAGCGCGCGGCGCACATAGCCGTCGAGCGCCCGCTGGTCCTCGATCCGCTCCCAGGCCACGTAGGTCTTGGCGAGCGCCGTCTGCAGCAGGTCCTCCGCGTCGCAGATGTTCGCGGTGAGCGAGCGCGCGGTGCGCAGCAGAACCGGCTGACGAGCCCGCACGTACGACGCGAACGTCGGGTAGGTCGGAGCCTCGCCGCTCGGCCGGAGCCGGGGGTGCGGGAGGCTCTGCCGCCTTGGTGCGGCAACGGCCGAGGCGCTGGTGCACACGGGTGTGGTCATGGCTCCACGCTAGGAGCGGACCCCCGGCGGCGGATCGCCCGCAGGTCCCGAAGCGGCGTCCCCCTCAGGTTGTAGGGGTGGGGGCAGCTCCACCTCCTGAAGGTGGACGGCGGATCCACCCCGTCTGCGGGTACGACCCTGACTCCGCCCCGGTCCGGCCTGGCTCCGCCCACTGGTCCGACCCTGAGGCCGGGGCGGGCCCGGCCGCACGCCCGGGCGCCGGGAGCGGGGAGGCGGCCCGCCGGTCAGCCGTCAACCGTCATCCGTCAGCCGTCAGCCGTCAGCCGTCAGCCGTCAGCCGTCAGGACCAGCCCCGAGGTCGGCACCCCGGTGCCGGCCGTCACCAGGGTCCGCCTCGCGCCCGGTATCTGGTTCACCGCCGTGCCCCGCAGCTGGCGCACCGCCTCCGCCATGCCGTTCATCCCGTGCAGATAGGCCTCACCGAGCTGACCCCCGTGTGTGTTGAGCGGCAGCCGCTCCTCGGCCACGAAGTCCGCCGCCTCCCCCTTTCCGCAGAACCCGAACTCCTCCAGCTGCATCAGCACGAACGGTGTGAAGTGGTCGTAGAGAATCCCCACGTCGATGTCGGCCGGGCCGAGTCCGGACGACCGCCACAGCCGGCGGGCCACCGCGCCCATCTCCGGCAGGCCGGTCAGATCGTCCCGGTAGAAGCTGGTCATCTGCTCCTGCGCCCGGCCGGCGCCCTGGGCGGCCGCCGCGATCACGGCCGGGGGATGCCGCAGGTCCCGGGCCCGCTCCACCGAGGTGACGACGAGCGCCTGCCCGCCGTCGGTCTCCTGGCAGCAGTCCAGCAGCCGCAGCGGCTCCACGATCCAGCGGGACGCCGCGTGTTCGGCGAGCGTGATCGGGCGGCCGTGGAAGTACGCCGCCGGGTTCGTCGCCGCGTACTTGCGGTCCAGCACGGCCACATGCCCGAACACCTCCGGCGTCAGCCCGTACGCGTGCAGATACCGCTGGGCCGCCATCGCCACCCACGAGGCCGGTGTGAGCAGCCCGAACGGCAGCACCCAGCCGAGCGCCACGCCCTCCGCCGACGGCTCCCGGTGCTGCACGCCGGCGCCGAACCTCCGGCCCGAGCGTTCGTTGAAGGCGCGGTAGCAGACCACGACCTCCGCCACGCCCGTCGCCACCGCGAGCGCGGCCTGGAGCACGGTCGCGCAGGCCGCACCGCCGCCGTAGTGCACCCGGGAGAAGAAGGACAGCTCGCCCATCCCGCAGGCCTGGGCCACCGTGATCTCCGGGTTGGTGTCCATCGTGAACGTCACCATCCCGTCCACGTCCGCCGGCGCCAGCCCCGCGTCGTCCAGCGCGGCCCGCACCGCCTCCACGGCCAGCCGCAGTTCGCTGCGCCCGGAGTCCTTGGAGAACTCGGTGGCCCCGATCCCGGCGATCGCGGCGCGCCCGGCCAGGGTCTCGCGCGCCCGGGGACTCATGAGCGGCCCCCGGCGTCCGGGACCGTGACGGTGACCGTGCCTGTCACATGTCTGCCGAGGGCGTTGGCGCCGACGACCCGTACGGTGGCGGTGTCGCCGTCGACCGCCTCGATCGTGCCCGTCAGCACCATCGTGTCTCCTGGATAGTTGGGCGCCCCGAGCCTGATGGCGACCTTGCGGAGCATCGCCGTCGGGCCGAAGTGGTCCGTGATGTATCTGCCGACCAGTCCGTTCGTCGTCAGGATGTTCATGAAGACGTCCGGGGAGCCCTTCTGCCTGGCCGACTCGGCGTCGTGGTGCACGTCCTGGTAGTCCCGCGACGCGATCGCCCCGGCCACGATCAGCGTCCGCGTGACCGGGATCTCCAGCGGGGGCAGTGCGGCGCCCGCCGTCAGTGCCGTCGTCGGCGCCGTGTTCACGACTCACTCCCCATGCGCGATCAACTCCCCCAGTTCCTGCAGCACTTCGGCCCCGCAGCCCAGATACGCGTCCAGTTGCCGGCCCCACAGGAAGTGGCGGTGCACCGGGTGGCCGAGATCGGCTCCCGCACCGCCGTGCAGATGCTGGCCGGTGTGCACCACCCTGTGCCCCGCCTCGGACGCCCACCAGGCGGCGGTCAGCGCATGGGTGGCGTACGGCAGTCCCGCGTCCCGCCTCCAGGCGGCCTCATAGGCGGTCACCCGTATCGCCTCGGTGTCCATGTGGGCGTCGGCGGCGCGGAGTTGGACGGCCTGGCGGGTGGCGAGCGGGCGCCCGAACTGCTCCCTGCCCGCGACATGCGCCACGGCCCGGGCCAGGGAGCCCGCGCACACCCCGGCCTGGAGTCCGGCGAAGGCCGTGCGGGCAGTGGCGAGGACGTCGGCGTAGGCGCCCGGGCCGCCCAGCGGTTCGGCCGGTGCCCGGTCGAGGGTGAGCCGGGCCGCCGACCAGGGAGCCGTCAGTTCGACCGGGGTGATGCCGACGCCCTGGCCGAGCGGCGCCAGCCACAGCCGGCGGCCGGTGTCGGCGACCAGGACATGGGTGGCGTCCCGGAGCCAGGGCACGACGGGGACGGTGCCGGTCAGCTCCCCCGGCGCCGGGGCTCGTACGGCGTCCTGGGCCGGGAACGCCCCGGTCACCACCGCCGATCCGTCCTCCAGGGCGGGGAGGAGACGGTCCCGTTGCTCGGGGCTGCCGTGGGCCGCGACAGCCAGGACGCCGTACACGCAGCTCGCCGCATAGGGCACCTGGGCCGTCGTACGCCCCTGTTCCTCCAGGAGCAGGACCAGGCCCAGCAGGCCCAGGTCCGCCACGGCACCGACCAGGCCGGCCGCGCAGAGGGACTTCCACAGCGCGGGGTCGCTGCCGGTGCCGGCGGCCGCCAGGCGCTCGTGGGTGGCGAGGTCGCCGAAGATCCGCGCGGCCAGGTCACGGGCCTCGGCCTGGGCCTCGGTGGGCGTGAAGTCCATGTCAGGCCCCGCCCTCGCCGTGGCCGTCGACGGCCCGGAAGACCGGGAGGACCTGCGCGCCCTCCGCGTCCTCGTAGGTGCGGAACTCCACCTGGACGGGCAACCCGATGCGCACCTTGTCGTACGGCACCCCGGTCACATTGCTCACCATCCGCACCCCCTCGGCGAGTTCGATCAGGCCGACCGCGTAGGGAGGGTCGAAGGCCGGGAACGGCGGGTGGTGCATCACCACGTACGAGTAGACCGTCCCCTCGCCGGTCGACTCGACCGTGTCCCAGTCCAGGCAGCCGCACGCGTTGCAGCCCGGCAGCCAGGGGTGGCGCAGGGTGCCGCAGTCCGTGCAGCGCTGGATGAGGAGTCTGCGCTCGGCCACGCCCTGCCAGAACCCGGCGTTGTCCCGGCCCACCACCGGGCGGGGGCGCGGGGCCGGGGGTTTCCGGCGGGCCGGGGCGTACTTGAGGATGCGGAAGCGGTGGGTGCCCACGAGGTCGCCGTCGACCCGGACGTCCGTGCGGGTCGTGACGAAGTACCCGGTGCCCAGCTTCGTCGTCTTGCGGCCGGAGACCGACTCGATCACCGAGTCGAACGCGACCTGGTCACCCGGGCGCAGGGGCCGCAGATACTCCTGCTCGCAGTCGGTGGCCACCACGGCCGTACAGCCCGAGGTATCGAGGAGGGACAGCAGCTCGTCGTAGGCGCCCGTGCGGCCCTGGTGTCCGGACAGGCCGCCCATCGTCCAGGCCTGGAGCATGGTGGGCGGGGCGATGGCGTCCGGGCCCGAGTAGGCCGGGTTGGTGTCGCCCATGGCCTCGCACCAGTGCCGGATCATCGGCGCGTTCACCGGGTCCCTGCCCACCCCGGCGACGGCGGCCGGCCGCCCCTCGTACGCCTTGAGGCGCGCGCCCAGCGGGTCGGGGACCACCTCTGCCGCGCTCATCGCCGCCCCCTCGTCATCCCGAGTCGCGTCGTCGCGACGATCTCCCGCTGCACCTCGCTCACCCCGCCCCCGAACGTGTTGATCTGCGCCGCCCTGTTCAGCCGCTCCAGTTCGCCGTCCCCGAACGCACCCGGCGAACCGGAGCGGACCAGGCCCGCCTCCCCGGCGATCTCCTGACACATGCGATACGTCGCGACAGCCGATTCAGTTCCCGCGAACTTCACCCCGCTGGCGTCCCCGGGGGCCACTCGCCCCGCCCCCACGTCCGCCACCAAACGCCAGCTGAGCAGGCGCGATGCCGCCAGCCGGGCATGCGCTTCGGCCGCCCGAAAACGTATCCACGGCTCGTCGATCCGGCGCCTTGCCGTCACCGGATCGGGTGTACGGGCGGCGGTGAGCGCGGCGGCGAGGAAGTCCTCCGCCTGCATGCCGAGGGCGGCGAGCGCGACCCGCTCGTGGTTGAGCTGGCCGGTGATCAGCGACCAGCCCTCGTTCTCGGTGCCGACCAGGCTGTCGGCCGGGACGCGGACGCCGTCGTAGTACGTGGCCGTCGTCGTCTGCCCGCCCACCGTCTCGATCGGCGTCCAGGAGAACCCCGACGCGTCGGTCGGGACGAGGAGGACGGAGATGCCCCGGTGCCTGGGCGCCTCCGGGTCGGTGCGGCAGGCGAGCCAGATCCAGTCGGCGTGCTGGGCGCCCGAGGTGAAGACCTTCTGCCCGTCGATCCGCCAGCCCTTACCCTCGCGCACGGCACGGGTGCGCAGCGAGGCCAGGTCGGTGCCGGCGGACGGCTCCGTGTAGCCGATCGCGAAGACGGCCTCCCCGCCGAGGATGCGGGGCAGGAAGTAGGCCTTCTGCCGCTGACTGCCGTACTTCATGAGGGTGGGGCCCACGGTGTTGAGCGTGACCATGGAGACCGGGGCGCCGGCCCGGTACGCCTCGTCGAAGAAGACGAACTGCTCCTCCGCGCCCCGGCCCTGGCCGCCGTACTCGACCGGCCAGCCGAGGCCCAGCCAGCCGTCGGCTCCGATGCGGCGCAACAGGGCGCGGGTGGCGGCCGGTTCGCGACGCTCGCGCGGGTCCGGGAGCACGGTGCGGAAGTAGGCGCGGAGTTCGGCGCGCAGGCGTTGCTGCCGCTCGGTGGGGGCGAGGTGCACGGCGGGCCCTCCCGGCCTCGCGTACCTGACAGGACAGTTTCTGACTGTCCGTCAGATAGGGACGGGTGTCAAGGTCGTCGCCTTCCGGAACGGAACGGCGCAGGGCGCGGGAAAACGCCTGCGCGGCGGCACCGAAGTACCGCCGCGCAGACGTGTTACGACCCCGAAGCACACCCCACGAGGGCCCTCACCGGGAGGGGCCTCGCCCGCGGGTCACCACAGGTCGGTGAAGTGGATGGCCACGTTCTCGTTGCCCTGCTGGACGGCCGTCCAGGCAGAGCCGTTGACCTGGGCGGTGCTGCTCTGGTTCGAGGCACCGTTGCCGACCGCGTTCTGCTGCGTGGTCGACGAGTTGCCGTTGTTGTCGTGGCCGACTCCGCTGCCGATGATGCCCGCCACACCGGTGTTGGCGCTCGATCCGTTGTCCGCGAAGGCGCCGTTGTCGGCGGCCGCGACGCCGCCGAAGAGGGCGGCTGCGAGCGGGAGCGCGGCGACGGCGGCGAGAACGCGGGCTGTACGGATGCTTGCCATGTTGTTCCTCCAGAACCGAGAACTGTGCGGCCCTAGGGCCGGAAGTACGTGAAGTTCGGCTTGTGTCAGGGCAGTTGGCCGACCGCTCCGACGGTGGTAGACGACGTCGCGAGACCAGAGTTGCCCACCGAATCCCCGGCGAACCACCACGGAAGGCCCGATTCGCACGCAAGCGTGATGACATGTCGATAAACCCTTATCGCCATCTTTCGTGCCGTACCCCACCAGGAGGGGCCAGTCGGCGCTTTCGCCTACCAAGCGGTACAAGGGGTGAATCGTTCCTTCACGCATTCGGCCAATTTCCCCGGCCCCGGCGCGTCACCGCCGCCCCCTCTTCCCTTTTTCGAACGTACGTACGAGCATGGAGGCATGGCCTACACCGACCGGCAGGCCACGACGCTGGCCCTCGCACACGCCCTGTCAGCCGCCGAACGCGGCCTGGCCGTCATGCCCCTGTCCCGGACGAAGCTCCCGGCCCTGCGCTCCCCCCACCGCGACGACCCCGACCCGGCCGGACCTCCCTGTCACGGCGAGTGCGGCCGCTTCGGCCACGGGGTGTACGACGCCTCCACCGACCCCGTCCGCATCCGCGAGCTGTTCGCCGCGGCGCCCTGGGCGACCGGCTACGGCATCGCCTGCGGACTGCCGCCGTACCACCTGATCGGCGTCGACCTGGACACCAAGTCCGACACGAACTCCTCGACCGCGCTGCGCGAACTTGCGCTGCGCCATCTGTTCACCATTCCGGAGACGGTCGTCGTGCGCACCCCGAGCGGCGGGCGCCACCTGTGGCTCACCGGCCCGCCGGACGTCGTCGTACCGAACTCCGCCGGGCGTCTCGCCCCCGGCATCGACATCCGGGGCGCCGGCGGCTACCTGGTCGGCCCCGGCTCCCGCACCGACCACGGCGTGTACACGACCGCCCCCGGCACGGCGCACCTGGCCCCCGCCGCCTGCCCGCCGTCCCTGCTGCGCCTGCTGGTGCCGCCACCCCGGCCCCCGCATCCCCACCCGAGCCCTCCGGCTGCCGGTGACCACGGCCGCGGCCTGGTCCAGTTCGTCCTCTCCGCACACGAGGGCCAGCGCAACACCCGCCTCTTCTGGGCGGCCTGCCGCGCCTACGAGAACGGCATCGGCCCCGCCCTGGTCGACCCCCTGACCGAGGCCGCCCTGGGCACCGGCCTGTCCGAACGCGAGGCCCGCGCGACGATCGCCTCGGCGGCACGGATGACGGGGCACCGGCCCTGACCACCATGGCGGGCTCCATGACGAGCGTGGCGGGCTGAATACGGAAGGGGTGCCTCTCGGCGAGAGGCACCCCTTCCGACTGCACCGGTCATGACCTGCACCGGCTACGGCCTGTGCGGAGGCGGTGGGATTTGAACCCACGGTGACATCGCTGCCACGACGGTTTTCAAGACCGTTCCCTTCGGCCGCTCGGGCACGCCTCCCCGCGCTGCCGGAGTCCGGCGGCGCGGGTACACATTACCGGCCCGGACCGAGCCGTGGTGGGCCGGTTGTGCCGCGCGACAGGCGCCCCCTCAGAGAAGCTCCTTCAGAGAAGCTCCTGCGAGGCGCGGCCCACGCGCGCGTGACCCGCAGGGTCAGTTGTCGCCCACCCGGGAGCCCAGAGTCAGGTCGACCGTGTGCTCCTGGCCGCCGCGCTTGTAGGTGATCGTGACCTTGTCGCCGGGCTTGTGGGTCCAGATCTCGCCGATCAGGGTCGGGCCGCTGTCGATCACCATGTCGTCCAGCTTGGTGATGACGTCACCCGGCTTGAGGCCCGCCTTGTCGGCCGGGCCGCCCGACTCGACCGGGGCGGAACCGGCCGCGCCCTGGTCGGTGATCTTCGCGCCGTCGGTGGAGTCCTCCAGGGACACGGACGCGCCGATCTTGGCGTACACCGGCTTGCCGGTCCCGATCAGCTGCTGGGCGACGTACTTGGCCTGGTCGATCGGGATGGCGAAGCCCAGGCCGATCGAGCCGGACTGGCCGGAGCCGAAACCGCCGCTGCTGCTCGACTGGATCGCCGAGTTGATGCCGATGACCGCGCCGGAGGCGTCCAGCAGCGGACCGCCGGAGTTGCCCGGGTTGATCGAGGCGTCGGTCTGCAGGGCGCTCATGTACGACGCCTTGCTGCCGGAGCTGCCGTCGCTGGAGGCCACCGGGCGGTTCTTGGCGCTGATGATGCCGGTCGTCACCGTGTTGGACAGGCCGAAGGGGGCGCCGATGGCGATCGTCTCGTCGCCGACGGCCACCTTGTCGGAGTCTCCGAGGGGGAGGGGATTGAGGTCGGACGGGGGGTTCTTGAGCTTGATGACCGCCACGTCGTAGCCCTGGGCGTGGCCCACGACCACGGCGTCGTACTTCCTGCCGTTCGGGAACGTGGCGGTCAGCTTGCCGCCGTCGAGCGCGTCCGCCACCACGTGGTTGTTGGTGACGATGTGCCCCTGCTTGTCGAAGACGAACCCGGTGCCCGTGCCGCCCTGGCCGTTGGTGCTCTCGGCCTCGATGGTGACCGTGCTGGGCAGCGCCCTGGCGGCCACGTTGGCGATCGTGCCGGGCGCGCGCTTGACCTGCGCGGCGCTGCCGTCGGAGGCGGAGACGGTGGTGGAGCCGCTGCTGTCGTTGTTCTTGGCCAGGGTGTAGCCCAGACCGCCGCCCAGGCCACCCGCGACCAGCGCGGCCACCAGGACCGCGGCGACGAGACCGCCGCGTCCGTTGCGCGGCTCGGGGGCGGGCTGCTGGTACGACGCTCCCCAGCCGCCGGGGCCACCCGGACCACCCGGACCAGCCGCACCACCCGCACCGAAGCCGCCGGCGGCACCGGCACCGCCGTCGCCGTAGAAGGCGCCGTCACCGTGGGACGCACCCTCTCCGTAGGGCGGGTCGGCCGGCGGCGGAGGCGGCCAGGAACCGTCGGGGGCCGGACCCGAGGCGGAGGGGCCGGATGCGTGCGCGGTGGCGGGCCGGCCCGGCTGGGGTTCGGGCGCGGCCGGAGCGTCCTGGGGGACGGGCGGGAGGGGAGCCGTCGGCTCGGTGCCCTCAGGGGCGGTGCCCTGCGGGGAAGGGGTGGGAGAGGCCACCGGCACGGGAGGTGCGGACGGGGCCTGGGGTACCTCGTTGCCCTCGTTCTCGGTGCTCACAGCTCTTCTCCTCGGTCCACGGCTGTTGTTCTCGGTCGCACTCGGTCACGCTCGGCAGCTGTGCATGGCGCTGGTGTCGGTCTTCACTGTGCCGTTTGTATGCAGTCAGCTTTTCCCACGAGCCGTCAGAGCACCATAAGCGGTGGCTGTGGGTCCATGGCCAGTCCTTACATTGGGCCTTACTGGCAAAAGTTACATAAACGGGCACCGGGTACACCCCGGCCGCCCCGCGCACCCCCCGACGGTGGCACCATGACGCGGTGACCCACGCACTACAGCGCTCCGTCCAGGTCGTCGCCCACCGGGGCGCCTCCGAAGACGCGCCCGAGCACACCCTGGCCGCCTACAAGAAGGCGATCGAGGACGGCGCGGACGCCCTCGAGTGCGACGTACGACTGACCGCCGACGGCCATCTGGTCTGTGTCCACGACCGGCGCGTGAACCGTACCTCCAACGGCCGCGGTGCCGTCTCCGCACTGGAGCTTGCCGATCTCGCCGCGCTCGACTTCGGCTCCTGGAAGACCCGCGAGGCCTGGCGCGGACGGGACGAGGAGCCCGACTGGGAGCACCGGCCGGAGGACCGCGAGGAGACCTCCGTGCTCACCCTGGAGCGGCTGCTGGAGCTGGTCGCGGATGCCGGGCGGCGGGTGGAGCTCGCGATCGAGACCAAGCACCCCACGCGCTGGGCCGGGCAGGTCGAGGAGCGGCTGCTGACGCTGCTGAAGCGGTTCGGCCTGGACGCGCCGGCCTCGGCGGCCGAGTCCCAGGTCCGGATCATGAGCTTCTCGGCGCGTTCGCTGCACCGCGTGCGTGCCGCCGCGCCGACGCTGCCGACGGTCTACCTGGTGCAGTTCCTCACGCCCCGGCTGCGCGACGGACGGCTGCCCGCGGGCGTGCGGATCGCGGGACCCTCGATCCGCATCGTGCGCAGCAACCCCGCCTATGTGGAGCGGCTGCAACGCGCCGGCCACCAGGTGCACGTGTGGACCGTGAACGAGCCCGAGGACGTCGATCTCTGCGTGGAGCTGGGCATCGACGCCATCATCACCAACCGCCCGCACGCGGTCCTGCGTCAGCTGGGGCGCGTGTGACCTCAAGAGGCCGGTAAGTAGCCCGGTCCGCCCCCTTGACCCCGCTGTGCGGCTACCGGAATCCTCCACTCTCGGCCACACCACTGAAATCCAGCCACTGAAGTCCAGCCATACGGCGGCCGAGGAATAGACCTTGGTCACAGGGAGTGCTCCGGCGCGTTCGCTCCGTGCAGGTTCGTTGCGAATGCGTCACCGGAAGAGGATTGGCCGGTTTCCGGTACAGGCCAATGGGGCATCCACACCGTGGCGTGGGGCAAAGGAGGTCTCGGGGGTGGCGTTGGTGGTGGCACAGGAGGTGCCCACGTCGTCGAGCATGGCCGTACCCCATGGCCCTGCGGGCGTGGGGAAGGCGAGGCACCGGATGCGTTCGCAGTTGCGCAGCGGGGGCGTGTCCGAATCGGTCATCGACGATGCCGTACTGATCCTTTCCGAACTGTTGAGCAATGCCTGCAAACACGGGCGGCCGCTGGGCGACGCGCTGGCCGGCGACGGCGATGTGCGCGCCGCGTGGCGGCTCGACGCGCGGGGCCGGCTCATCGTCGAGGTGACGGACGGCGGCGGACCGACCCGTCCGGTGCCGGCCACCCCGTCGGTGACCGCGCACGGCGGTCGCGGGCTGAACATCATCACGGCGCTCGCCGACGACTGGGGCGTCCGCGACGACGTCCACGGCGAGGTGACGGTCTGGGTGGTGGTCCACGAAGCCGTCCACGATCCCGATGTCGGGTGCCGCCGGGACGGTTTCGCTACGCGCGTCACCTCCCCCGCACTCCCGGCCATGCCCGGCCTGGACTTCGCGGACGCGTTCGACGACCTGGACTGAGGGGCCTGGTCTACGACCTGGGCTGAGGGGCCCTGGTCTACGACCTGGGCTGAGGGCACGGACGCGGAGGTGGGCTGAACTGGGGCACGGCCCAGGACCTGGGCCGGGGATGGAGCCCCAGGACCTGGACCGGCGGATGCAGCAAGAGAGCCGCACCGACGGACACGGTCGAGGGGCTGGGCCGACGGCGGGCGCAGTCGAGGACCTGAGCCACGCCGTGGAAAACCCGGGTCGGTAGAAGCGGTCGAGGCCCTCGGCCTGCGGATGGAGCTCGAGGACCCAACCGGCGGGCGGAGACCGAGAGGCGCGCTCGGCGGGCGAAGCCAGAGGAGCCGCGCCCATGGACGAAGACCGAGGACCGCAGCTGCAGACGCAGACGCAGACCAACGATCCGCACCGGGGGACGAACCCAGCCCGCGCCCGACGGGCACGGGCCAGCACCGGCGTTCGAGGGCTACACCGAGCGGTCGAGGACTGCACCGAAGGCCATGAACTGCTCTGCGGTCAAAGGCCGGCCCGCGGTCAAAGGCCGGCCCGCGGTCAGAGGCCGGCCCGCGGTCAAGGGCCGAACCGGCGGTCGGCACCCCCGTCGGCAGGAGCATGACCGAGCCGCGGGGCGCCCGAAGTTGTCCACAGGTTCACACCGTTGGCGTCGTGCGGGCGTGCGTTGTCCACAGGTTCCAGCCGGTCATGGCCTGAACGGCTAGGCTCGCGCCCGTACGAGAAGAGCCGTAACCGGGAGACACGCACGATGGCCAAGAAGCGACCCCAGACGAAGGCCGAGCGGCCGCAGCTCAGCGATGCGGAGGTCCCGGTTGTCGGCGCCCGCGAGCCCTGCCCCTGCGGCAGCGGCCGGCGCTACAAGGCGTGCCACGGCCGGGCCGCGGCACACGCCGCGACCGAGCTGGTGCACCGCCCGTTCGAGGGGCTGCCCGGCGAGTGCGACTGGGTGGCGCTGCGCGAGCTGGTGCCCGCCGCGACGGTCGAGCTGACCCTCAAGGACGGCCTGCCCGAGGGCGTCCCGTCGGTCACGCTGGCCACGGTGCTGCCGATGGCCTGGCCCGCGCTGCGCCGCGACGACGGCTCGGTCCTGCTCGGCCTGCAGAACGACACGGCGTCCGGTGACCTCAGCCGCGACCTCGCCGACACCCTTCAGCGCGCCCTGCGGGCCGAGCCCGGCACCCCGGTGCAGGGCCGTCGCGCCCCGGCCGGCGGTCCGCGGCTGCAGGACGTGCTCGACCTCCAGGCACCGTTCGAGCCGGTCGTGCACAGCGGCTTCGAGTTCTGGGTGCCGGACGCGGAGAACGCCACGCCCGAGGTGACCGCCTCCCTGGAGCGGGCCAACGCCGCCGCCATCCCGACGGCGCGGCTGAGCGGTGTGGACGCCGCGTACTGGTGCGAGACCCCGGAGAAGAACCACCTGCGCTGGGTGATGCCGCACCCGGAGGAGCAGCTTCTGGACGCTCTCGCGCGGCTGCACGCCGCGGGCCGTTCCCACCTGGGCGAGGGCACCCGGCTCGTGGGCTCCTTCCGTGCTCACGGCCTCACCGTGCCGGTCTGGGACCTGCCGAGCGGGGTCACGGCGGACGACGTGGAGAAGCCGGCCGCCGAGTTCGCCGAGCGCCTCGCCGCCGCCCTGGCCGCCACCGAGCCGCTCACCCCGGACGAGCGCCGGGCGCGTGGCGGACTGACCAACCGGCAGGTCACGCTCAGCTGACGCCGCCGCGCGCGTCTGTCCACTGAACGGTCGGTCAGGCGCGCGCACGGCCGGCGAAGCGGGTGACTCCTGTCACAACTCCCCCTGGTGACAGGGAAATCGGTGGCCGAATGCCCCAGCCGGAATTTGCGAACCGCCGATCTCTTGTTACCGTTCCAGTAGCCCGGTTGCTGGTGCATCCCCCGTCGCCAGCAACCGGGTCTTTCCATGCCCGCCACGACGTGGACAGCGCGTCGCGGAGCGTCAAACGCCGTTAACTCTTGTTACCGATACGGGTGTTGCCGTCGGTGTCCGGCGAGTCGCTGCCCGAGCGCAGCAGCAGCCTGCCGTTGGCTCCCCGCGTGGCGAACTCGGTGACGGCCGTGTAGGCGTCCATGCCGCCCCGGCTGCGTTCACGGGGCGTCTCGCAGGTGGCGGGCTCGTCGTCGCCGCCCGTGACGCAGTGCGTCTCCAGACTGCGGCCGCCCGGACCCATCAGGCTGAGCACGGCATCCAGCGACTTGCCGGTGGAGTTGCGGTAGTAGGTGCGGGCCCAGGTGTCGGTGTCCTCGGACAGGACGCAGGTCTGCGCCTCGATGCCGTCGGGGGAGGTGAGCTGGGGGCCGCACCGCATGGCGGTGCCCAGGCCCAGCCCGAGCAGCCGGGGGGACCGGTCGAGCGAGGGCAGCTTGGCGTCCTCCGGCCCGGAACCGGCGTCGTCACGCTTGGAGCCCGGCCCCCTCCCGGCGGCCTCGTCGCTCTCGGAGGCACGTCCCGAAGCGTGCTGGAAGGCGCGCCCCGAAGCGCCCGCACGCCCAGCGGCCGGCACGGTCTCCCGACCCTTCCCGGGCCCCGCGTGCCCGGCCGCCCCGCCCACCTGCACGGCGGACGCCACGGCGAGCGGCAGCACGACCGCGGCCGTCACGGCGCCCAGGAGCGCGAGCAGTCGCAGCTTCCGGGAGTCCGGCGCGCTCGCCGCAGTCGCTTCCACCCTCTGCGGCCGCGCCGCGCCTCGCACTGATCGGCGGCCGTGCCGCCCAGATGGCCCCTCGGAGAACCGACGGCCATGTCCCCCAGACATTCGCAGCATGTGCGGAACATAACGAGCCGGCGCGGTTCGCGGCCCCGCCCACGCCCGACACCCCTACAACTCGGGCGCGCTCACACCCGTACGAGTGAGGGCGTCGACCACGGCGTCCACCACGGCCTCCACGTCGGGCACCCAGGGCGAGGCCGAGCCGGGCAGCGGGGCGCGCTCCCAGCGGACGGCGCCCCGGCCGGTCTCGGACGGGGGCAGGGCGAGGTAACCGCCCTCGCCGTGGAAGCGCAGGGAGCCGGGGACGAAGTCCTTGGCGTAGAGCAGTTCGCCCAACTGCTCCATGGAGTACGGCTTCACCAGCAGCGCCCAGCGGGTCGGGGAGGCGATCACCGGGCCGAGGCGCATGCCCCGCCGGTCGAGCAGGGCGAGGGCGCGGGAGGCGGCGAGCGCCGGCAGGCTGACCGCGCAGGGCGCCTTGCCCCCGGTGGCCAGGATGACCGGCGCGCTCGGCCGGTTGGTCCACCACCAGCGCACCATGCGGGCGTCGGTCGTGGCGGCGAGCAGACCGGGGTCGAAGGGGTGCGCACCGGGCACCGTGCACTCCGGGTCGGGGCAGGCGCAGCGGGCCCGGCCCTGCGGGTCGGGGGCCACGCCCGGGAGTACCGGCCACTGCCATGCTGTCGCAAAGGTCAGGGCCGCGCCGATCAGCTCGGCCTTGCCGTCGTTCCGCCCGGGCTTCCCGTCGTTCCGCCTGGACAGGAGCCTGCGTCGCCTTCCGAGGATCTCGCGCATGAGCGCTCGTTCCTTTCCGTTGCACCGCTGGCAACACCGTGGTCCACATCACAACATGTGTCGATCACTTCACTGTGCGTACCTGTTGGCGCATCACACCCCTGCGCACGGCAGGGGGAACCCCAGGGGGTCGAGCGTGGGCCGCGTCCGCGTCCATAGTGCGTCTTTCACAGGCAGGGCTGCGGCGCGGGGGTGGCGAAGTATGGCGTTTTGCCGTCGCGCGTGTTTCTCTCCGCCTCCGCCAGGGAGGATGGGGCTCGGCCGTCGGTGGCTATGACGCCCGGGTCCGTCGCCAGGTTCCGGGTGGTCCCCAACCACCCCTGGCCTTCACCGAGTACGTACCCATCACGACCGCTGTGACGCTCCGTGGAGCAAGGCCAGTCGACCGCAATGGACCGATACCAGGTGCAGTTTTCAGCCAACTTGGCAGTAAGGCAAGGGGTTCGAGGGAAACCTCGTCCGACTCATGGACACCAGGAATCCCCGCAGGACAATGCTGGACATCCCCTCACGAGTGCGTGTACATGTGGAGACACTGCTAGCGGCGCAGAATGACATGGGGGTTTGCGATGCTTTTCAGCAATACGCACCGGTCTGAAGGCCGGACGCCATGAACGCCCCGCACCCTCCGAAAGTGGCTGGAATCGATGCAGCGGTTCCGACGCCCGCACACACTGCGCCCACTCCCCCCGCCGCCGGCGCAGGTCCCTCCCCGGACACCGCTCCCGTCCCCGCCCCGAACACCCCCGCGCCCGGCGCCCTCCTCCAGGACCGGCTGGCCGGCTGGGTCTCGGACCTCACGACCCTCCACGAACTCACCGAGCGCCTGTCCCGCACGAACGCGCTGGACGCGGCCCTCCACGAACTCCTGCGCGCCGGAGCCGCCCTCGTCGGCGCCCGCCGCGGCCTGGTCGCCCTGGAACCCGGCGACGGGCTCGGCCCCCGCACCACCCTCGGCCTCGGACTAGGCCGGGCCGACCTCGGCCACATCGAGACCGTGCCGCGCGGCGCGCTGCCGTACGACACCGGCACGGCCACCGAGGCCGTCCATCCCGACCTGCTCGCCGAGGACGGCCTCGACCCCCGGCACCGGGAGGTGGCCGTCCGCCTCGGCTACGCCGCCAGCTACGCCCTGCCCCTCGCCACCGACTCCGCCGGCCGCCTCGGCGCCGCCGTATGGCTCTACGACGAACCGGCCGAACCCCACGAGCGGCAGCGCCATCTCGTCGGCCTCTACGTCCGGCACGCCACCGAGCACCTCGCCCGCCTGCTGGAGGTGGAACGCACCCGCGCGCGCGTGGCGACCATCACCGAGGAACTGCTGCCCACCCGGCTGCCCCGCGTGCCCGGCGTGCAGCTCGCCGCCCGGCACCGCACGGGCCCGCGCGGCGGCGGCGACTGGTACGACGCGCTGCCGCTGCCGGACGCCGCGCTCGGCCTGTCCGTCGGCTCGGTCACCGGCTCCGGCCCGAGCGCCGTGGCCGCGATGGGCCGGCTGCGCGCCAGCCTGCGCGCGTACGCCGTGATGGAGGGCGAGGACCCGGTCGCCGTCCTGTCCGACCTGGAGCTGCTGCTGCGGCTGACCGAACCCGCCCGCTCGGCCACCGCGCTGTTCGCCTACTGCGAGCCCGCCCTGCGCAAGATCACCCTGGCCGGCGCCGGACACAGCCCGCCGCTGCTGATCGGCGATCGGCGCACCGAGTTCGCCGAGACCTCCGTCTCCGCGCCGCTCGGCATGCTCGCCTGCTGGGAGGCGCCCAGCGTCGAGTTCCAGGCCGAGGCCGGGGAGACGGTCCTGCTCTACACCGACGGGCTGCTGCACCGCACCGGCGACCCGACGGACCGTGCCTTCGCCCGCCTGCACACGGCCGCCGCGAGCATCCCGCGCACGCTGCGCCACGACCCCGGCGCCATCGCCGACCACGTCCTGCGCACCGTCCTGCCGGACGGTCTGGACGAGGCCGACAGCGAGGAGGACGTGGTGCTGCTGGCGGCCCGCTTCGACTGAGCCACGCACCCAGGGACCGGCATGACCGGGCATAACAGGTCATCCGACCCCGGTCCGCCCACGGTACGACCGTACGATGATGGAGGCCCCCGCTCGGCCACAAGCAGGAGCGCGCGGGCCCCGGGGGAGATCACATGGCGTATCGAGGAGGATCACGTGTCCGACGAGCTCAACCCGGCTGTGCCCGACTCTGCTACCGCAGAGGGCCCGGAGACCGCGTCCGAGGAGCCCATCAAGCAGCGGAAGAACGGCCTGTACCCGGGCGTCTCCGACGAGCTGGCCGAGAACATGAAGTCCGGCTGGGCCGACACGGAGCTGCGTGATCTGCGGCCGGTCCCGCAGGCCGCCGAGACCGCGCGCCGCCGCGCCGCGCTCTCCGCACGCTTCCCGGGCGAGCGCCTGGTCATCCCGGCGGGCAACCTGAAGACCCGCTCGAACGACACCGAGTACCCCTTCCGCTCCTCCGTCGAGTACGCGTACCTCACCGGCAACCAGACCGAGGACGGTGTCCTGGTCCTGGAGCCCAAGGACGACGGCCACGAGGAAACGATCTACCTCCTGCCCCGCTCGGACCGCGAGAACGGCGAGTTCTGGCTCTCCGGCCAGGGCGAGCTGTGGGTAGGCCGCCGCCACTCCCTCGCCGAGTCCGAGGCGCTGTACGGCATCCCGGCCGCCGACGTGCGCGAGCTGGCCGGCACGCTGCGCGAGGCCACCGGCCCGGTGCGCGTGGTGCGCGGCTACGACGCCGGCATCGAGGCCGCGCTGACCGACAAGGTCACCGCCGAGCGCGACGAGGAGCTGCGCGTCTTCCTCTCCGAGGCCCGGCTGGTCAAGGACGCGTTCGAGATCGGCGAGCTGCAGAAGGCCGTCGACTCCACGGTCCGCGGCTTCGAGGACGTCGTGAAGGTGCTCGACAGGGCCGAGGCCACGAGTGAGCGCTACATCGAGGGCACGTTCTTCCTCCGCGCGCGCGTGGAGGGCAACGACGTCGGCTACGGCTCCATCTGCGCGGCCGGCCCGCACGCCTGCACCCTGCACTGGGTCCGCAACGACGGCCCGGTCCGCTCCGGCGACCTGCTCCTGCTGGACGCGGGCGTGGAGACCCACACCCTCTACACCGCCGACGTCACCCGCACGCTGCCGGTCAACGGCACGTACAGCGAGATCCAGAAGAAGATCTACGACGCCGTGTACGAGGCCCAGGAGGCCGGCATCGCGGCCGTGAAGCCGGGCGCCAAGTACCGCGACTTCCACGACGCCGCCCAGCGCGTGCTCGCCGAGAGGCTCGTCGAGTGGGGTCTGGTCGAGGGTCCGGTGGAGCGCGTCCTGGAGCTGGGCCTGCAGCGCCGCTGGACCCTGCACGGCACCGGCCACATGCTCGGCATGGACGTCCACGACTGCGCCGCCGCGCGGACCGAGACGTACGTGGAGGGTGTCCTGGAGCCCGGCATGGTGCTGACCGTCGAGCCGGGACTGTACTTCCAGGCCGACGACCTGACCGTGCCGGAGGAGTACCGGGGCATCGGCGTCCGGATCGAGGACGACATCCTCGTCACCGAGGACGGAAACAGGAACCTCTCGGCGGGCCTGCCGCGCCGCAGCGACGAGGTCGAGGCGTGGATGGCCGCGCTGAAGGGCTGATCTGGGTTTCAATGGCCGGGTACCGGGAAGGTGCCCGGCCATTCGCGTGCCTGGGGGGAAGGTTCTCGTGGACGACTTCTGGTCCGGTGTCGGTGTGGATCTGCACCTGGAGCCGGACTCGGCGGACGGACGCCGCATCGGCCTGGAGCGGGCGCTGAGGGACGCCGTACGGGACGGGCGCCTCGTGCCCGGGACCCGGCTGCCGGCCACCCGGCGGCTCGCCACCGACCTCGGTATCTCGCGCGGCACCGCCAAGGCCGCCTACGACCAGCTCGTCGCCGAGGGATATCTGACGGCACGCCAGGGCTCGGGCACCCGGGTCGCCGAGCTGCCGCCCGTCGCCTCGGCGGAACCCGGCACGGCGGCACGCACGCGTGCCCCGCGTTTCGATCTGCGCCCCGGCAGTCCGGACGTCGGCGCGTTCCCGGCGGCGGCCTGGCTGCGCGCGCTGCGCCGGGCCATAGCGACAGCGCCCTCCCTGGCGTACGACTACGGCGACCCGCGCGGCCGGATCGAGCTGCGCACGGCGCTGTCCGGCTATCTGGGCCGGGCGCGCGGGGTGCTGGCGCCGCCGGAGCGGATCGTCATCACCTCCGGGTACGTCCAGGGCCTCGCGCTGCTCACGCGCGTGCTGGACGGCGCCGCCGTGGCCATGGAGGACCCGGGGCTGCCGTTCCACCGGGAGGTCGTGCGGCGCAATGGCGGAACGGTCCTGCCGGCGCCGGTCGACGCGCGCGGCGTCCGTCCCGAGGAGCTGGGCGAGGCCGCCGCCGTGGTGGTCACGCCGGCGCACCAGTACCCGACGGGGGTGACCCTGCGCCCGGAGCGGCGGCGGGCGCTCGCCGACTGGGCACGCGCGCGTGGCGGACTGATCGTCGAGGACGACTACGACGGCGAGTTCCGCTACGACCGCCAGCCGGTGGGCGCGTTGCAGGGCATGGCACCGGGCCAGGTCGTGTACCTCGGCACCGCCTCCAAGACGCTCGGCCCCGCGCTCCGGCTCGGCTGGATGGTGCTGCCGCCGCCCCTGGTCGACGCGGTCGCCGACGCCAAGCTGCACAGCGACCACCACACCGAGACCATCGGCCAGCTGGCCCTCGCCGAACTGATCGACAGCCACGCCTACGACCGGCACGTGCGCGCGTGCCGGCTGCGCTACCGGCGCCGCCGGGACCGTTTGCTGGACCGGCTGGGGGCGGGCCGCAGCGTGCACGGCATCGCGGCGGGGCTGCACGCGCTGATCGACGTGCCCGACGAGGCGGAGGTGCTGGCCCGCGCGGAGGCGGAGGGCCTCGCCCTGGGCGCCCTCGGCGACCACTGGCACACACCTGACGGACACCGCCCGCAGGGCCTGGTCGTCGGCTACGGCACGCCCCGCGAGCGGGTGTATCCGGAGGCGCTGGAGGTGCTGGCGAAGGTGCTGGACGCCTGAGAGAGGCTGCGAGGGGCTCGTCACAAGGCGGGATCGCGGTCGTGCAGGATCCGCTGGAACAGCCGGCAGTCCCGCCACTCCCCGTCGATGTGCAGGTAGTCCGGGGCCATGCCGATCGGTTCGAAGCGGCACTTCGCGAGCACCCGCTGCGATCCGGTGTTCCCGACCAGCGTGGAGGCCTCGATCCGGTGCAGCCCCACCGTGTCCCGCGCGATCCGGCAGACCCGCTCCACCGCGGCCGTGGCCAGGCCGCGTTTCTGCTGGTCGGCGGCCACCCAGTAGCCGAGGGAGGCACTGCAGAAAGGCCCCCGGACGATCCCGGTCAGGGTGATGGTCCCGACGATCCGCCCGTCCGCCGCCTGGAACACCAGCGGCACCGCGGCACCGCCGGAGTACAGCCCCAGCAGCCCGTCGATCCGCTCCCGCTGTCCCGCCTCGGTGAAGAAGGACTCCGGCCGGCGCGGCTCCCACGGCCGCAGGTGCTCACGATTGTCCACGTAGGCCGCGCTCAGCGCGCCCGCGTCGGCCCGGGCCAGAAGCCGTAGCGTCACCCCGGTCGCTATGTCGCCGCTCTCGATCTCCATGCCCTCACTATGCCGTCAGCAGTGAGGGATCCTTCGTCCATTTGAGGATCTTGTCGAAGCTGACCACCGTGCCGCCCCGGCCGGGCTTGGCGCCGATGTGGACGTGGTCGGCGAGTTCCCGGATGAGACAGAGCCCGCGGCCGTGCTCGGCGTCCGCGCGGGCGGGCCGCAGCTCCTGGGTACGGGCGAACCCCGGCCCGGAATCGGCCACTTCGATACGGCACTTCTCGCCGTCGAGATACGCGGTCACCCGGTACGCCTCCGAGGAGCCGCCGTGCGGCGTGTTCCCGCCGTGCTCGACGGCGTTCGCGCAGGCCTCGGTCAGGGCGACGGACAGGTCGTAGGAGATCTCGGGGTCGACGCCCGCCGTCTCCATGGTGCCGATCAACAGCCGCCGGGCGAGCGGCACGCTCGCTGCCTCGCGGCGCAGATGGAGTGACCACCAGATGCTCATGCTCCAGCCTCCTGGCCGCGGAACGACATACCGATACGTATTGCCGCCCGTAGAGGGCCGTAAGCACACAGTTGACGTGACTCCGCCCATACAGCCGATGCGCTCAGGGAGGAATCGGTGTATGAGGGGCGTTCTCCCGGCCCTGCCGCAGGAGGCCCGTCGGCGCAGTGCGATGATGAGGCCGCCATGACTGCCCCCCACCCGCGCACGGCGCATCCCGGAGCCGGGCTCCGGATCCTGCGGGCCGCGGTGTTCGCCGCGGTCTGCGTCGCGCTGGCCGCGTGCGGGCACACCCTCGCCTCCTGCGCGGGCGTGCCCCTGTGGACGCTGGGCGCGGGCTTCCTCGGCTGTCTGCTGCTCGTGGTGCCGCTCGCCGGGCGGACCCGCTCGCTGCCGGGCATCGCCGCGCTCCTCGCGTTCGGCCAGACCGCGCTGCACACGCTGTTCGGGCTGGGCCAGCACGGGACCGCCATGGCCGCCGGGGGGATGGCGACGGGGTCGACGGAGTCGATGAACTCCACCGGCTCGGCGGTCTCCTCGCTCAGCGACACCGCGCTGGTCGAGCAGGCCGCGCGGCTGCTGTGCGGGGCGAGCCCGACCGCCCTGACCCCGGGGCGCGCCTTCCATCTGCTGCTCGCCGCGCACCTCGTCGACCGCTCGGGCCGCCCCGTGGCGGTCATGGGCGGCATGCGCCACGCGTACGACGCCACCGGCCCCTCCGCAGCGCTGCTGCCCTCGCTGCCGATGCTGCTCGGCCACGTCCTCGCGGCCGTCGCCGCGGGCTGGCTGCTGCGCCGCGGCGACCTGGCGCTGCTGCGTCTGATCGAACTGTCGGCGCACGGAGTCACCGAGGGGGCGCTCGTACGGTCCCTGCGCGCTGCCCTCGCGCTGGCGCGCGCCCTGTGCGCCGGGCTGCTGCCCGGCGCACGGCTCCTCCCGCGCGGCCGTCGTACCGCCCGGGACGAGGCGCCCGGCCCGCACACCACCGCACTCCAGCACACGGTGATCCGGCGCGGCCCGCCCGCCGCCGGCTTCCGTCTCGCCGCCTGACGCGACGCGCGCACCACTCCACCGACGCGGGGAGAGGACTGCCGCCGTCGCGCGGCACGCGCGCGTGCGCACCGTGAGCCCACCCAAGGGCACGGCCACGCGCACGCGTACCTCTCGTCGTCACCAGAACTCTCAGAGTGGAGTGCTCCTGCCATGCAGGCTTCTCGTATCGCTTCCCGTGCCCTTGCCGCCGCCGGCGTCGCGGGCACGGCCGTACTGGCGCTGTCCGTCCCCGCCTTCGCACACGTCTCCGTGCAGCCGGAGGGCGCCGCGGCCAAGGGCGGCTACGCGGTCGTCGACTTCAAGGTCCCCAACGAGCGCGACAACGCCTCGACCACCAGGATCGAGGTCAGCTTCCCGGCCGACCACCCGCTCGCCTCGGTCATGCCCGAGCCCGTCGCCGGCTGGAACGTGCAGGTCACCAAGTCCAAGCTGGACAAGCCGCTGACCATGCACGGCGAGAAGATCGACGAGGCCGTCACCAAGGTCACCTGGACCGCCGCCGACGGCAAGGGCATCCAGCCCGGATACTTCCAGAAGTTCCCGCTCTCCCTCGGCGCCCTGCCCGAGAACACCGACCACCTCGCCTTCAAGGCGATCCAGACGTATTCCAACAAGGAGGTCGTGCGCTGGATCGAGGTGCCGCAGGCCGGGCAGGACGAGCCGGAGAACCCGGCGCCGGTGCTTGAGCTGTCCGCCGCGACCGACGACCACCACGGCACGGCGAGCGCCGCGGGCGCCTCCGACAGGACCGCGAACGCGGCCGCCGCCACCGACTCCCATGACACCGACACCACCGCGCGCGTGCTCGCCGTGGTCGGCATCGTCGTCGGCGTCGCGGGCGTCGCCTACGGCGTCCTCGCCGGCCGCCGCCGGACCGCCTAGACCGGACCGCACCGCGCACCGGGGGGCGTACGGTGCGTGCGACGCTGTCCTGGCCGTCGTACGACCCCCGGTGCGCGCCGGATTACTCACATCTGGGACATTTCTCTATGCGCAAGAAGACGTTCGCCGCGGCCGCGCTGCTCGCCGCCGCCACCCTGACCCTCTCCGCCTGCGGCAGCGGGAACGACGACAAGTCGCCGGTCTCCGTGGTCTCGGAGGAGTCCGGCTCGGCCAAGCCCGCCACGGTCCTCGACCAGCCCTTCGAGAAGCCGGACCTGGTCCTCACCGACACGCACGGCAAGAAGTACGACCTCCGCCAGGAGACCAAGGGCCGGCCGACCCTGCTGTACTTCGGCTACACCCACTGCCCCGACATCTGCCCGACGACGATGAGCAACATCGCCGTCGCCAAGAAGGCGCTGCCCCAGGCCGAGCAGAACGACCTGCGGGTCGTGTTCGTCACCACCGACCCCGGCCGCGACACCCCGGCCGAGCTGGGCAAGTGGCTCAAGGGCATCGACCCGCAGTTCATCGGCCTGACCGGGGACTTCGCCACCATCCAGGCCGGCGCCCGCTCCGTCGGCATCTCCGTGGAGCCGACGACGAAGGACAAGAACGGCAAGCTCGTCTCCGTCCACGGCACCCAGGTCATCGCCTTCTCCCCGAAGACGAACGGCGGTTACGTCCTCTACGGCGAGGACGCCACGGTCGACGACTACACCAAGGACCTGCCCAAGCTCGTCAAGGGGGCGAATCCGTGAGGCGCCGCTCTGCCCTCCTCACCACGGCCGCCGCGCTCGCCGGCGCCCTGGCCCTCGCGGGCTGCTCGGGCTCGCACTCCGGCTCCGGCTCCGGCTCGGACTCCGGCTCCGGGGCGGGGTCCGGGTCTTCGAAGGCCGAACTGTCGGTGAGCGGGCCCTACATACCGCAGCCGGTCTCCGCCGACATGGCCGCCGGCTTTCTGACGATCACCAACAAGGGCGGCGCCGGGGACGAGCTGACCTCGGTGACCAGTGACGTCGCCGGCCAGATCACCATGCACAGCACCATGGGCGGCGCCATGCGGGAGCAGAGCTCCTTCGCCATACCCGCCCACGGTCAACTCGTGTTCAAAAGCGGCGGCAACCATCTGATGTTCGAGAAGCTGAAGCGCAAGCCGAAGCAGGGCCAGACGGTCACCGTGAAGCTCACCTTCACCAAGTCCGGGCCCCTCACCGTCGAGATGCCGGTGAAGTCCGCCACGTACAACCCGTCGACCGGCCACTGAGGGAGGGACCGACACCGTGACGCGGACCATCACCCCCACGGGACACCGGGGCAGCCTGCGCACCCTGGTGCTGCTGCTCCTCGCCGTCATGGGCGCACTGCTCGCGGGTGCCGGACCGGCCTCCGCGCACGCGGCCCTGACCGGCAGCGACCCTGCACAGGGGGTGGTGGTCAAGCAGGCACCCGCCCAGGTGGCGCTCACCTTCTCCGAGAAGGTGGCGATGAACGACGACTCCCTGCGCGTCCTCGACCCCCGGGGCAAGCCGGTCCAGACCGGCACACCGGCCAACCTGAGCGGGACGACGTACGCCGTGAAGCTCAGGAGCGGTCTGGGCAACGGCACCTACACGGTGACCTACCAGGTCGTCTCGGCCGACAGCCACCCCGTCTCCGGCGCCTACACCTTCTCCATCGGGGCGCCCTCGCAGACCGTGGTCTCCGGGACCGGGCCGGTCGCGGGCGGCGGAGCCGTGGGCGGGCTCTACGCGATCGGGCGGTACGCGTCGTACGCCGGGTTCATCGTGCTCGCCGGCGGCGCGGCCTTCGTGCTCGCCTGCTGGCAGCGCGGCGCGGGCGTACGGGCCCTGCAGCGGCTGGTGGTCGGCGGCTGGCTCACGCTGACGGCGGCCACCCTGTGGCTGCTGCTCCTGCGCGGCTCGTACACCACCTCCGGGAAGCTCGCCGACGTCTTCGACCTCGGACTGCTGGGCCAGGTGCTGCAGACCAAGACCGGCGCGACGCTGGTCTCCCGGCTGCTGCTGCTCGCCGCCGCCGCGCTGTTCATCGCCGTCCTCTTCGGTGCCTACACCAAGCGCGACGAGGGCCAGGAGAAGCGCGATCTCACCTTCGGGCTCGCCATCGGCGGCGTGGTCGTCGCGGCGGGCCTCGCGAGCAGCTGGGCCATGGCCGAGCACGCCTCGGTCGGGCTCCAGCCGGGCATCGCCATGCCCGTCGACGTCGTCCACCTGCTCGCCGTCGCCACCTGGCTGGGCGGGCTCACCGCCCTGCTGGTCGCCCTGTACCGGGCGCCCGCCGAGACACCGGTGGAGTCCGCCGCCGTCCGGCGCTTCTCACGGTTGGCCTTCGGCTCCGTCGTCGTGCTCGTCGCCACCGGTATCTACCAGTCCTGGCGGCAGCTGGGCGCCTGGTCGGCGTTCACCGACACCCGCTACGGGCAGTTGCTGCTGGTCAAGATCGGGCTGGTGGCGCTGTTGGTCGGCATCGCCTCGATCTCGCGACGGTGGACGGGGCGGCTCGCCGACAACGCCGCCATGGCCGACGCCGACGGGGAGGCCGAGAGCGGGGAGGCCGAGAAGGAGCGCGTCACCGCGGCGAAGGCGGCCGGAAAGAACACCGGCTCCGGTGACTCCCAGCGTGCCGCCCAGCTCGCCCGGCAGCGGGCCGCGATGGACGTCGCCCGGCAGAAGCGGCTGCGGGACGGCGACGCGAACCGCTTCGGGCTGCGCCGTACGGTGCTCGCCGAAGCCGGTGTCGCGGTCGTGCTGCTCGCCGTGACCACCTGGCTGACCCAGACCGAGCCGGGCCGCACCGAACTGGACGCCAAGGCGGCCTCCTCGTCCTCCTCCGCCTCGGCCACGGCGCCCTCCAACGGCGCGCTGACCCTGGACATGCCCTTCGACACCGGCGGCACCGACGGCAAGGGCGTCGTCAGCATCGACCTCGACCCCGCGCGTGTGGGTGGCAACGAGATGCATGTGTACGTCCAGCGGCCGGGCGGCCGGGCCTTCGACATCCCCGAGGTGAAGGTGGCCTTCACCCTCGAGGCCAAGAAGATCGGCCCGCTCCCGGTGACCCCCGACCGCATCACCACCGGCCACTGGTCGGCGAGCGGAGTGCAGATCCCCATGGCCGGCGACTGGAAGATCGCCGTCACCGTGCGGACCTCCGACATCGACCAGGTGACCGTCTCCAAGAACGCGCAGATCGGCTGAACGACACCATGCCCGACCAGTCCGTCCCCCAGGCCCGTACGCCCGAGTCCCCCGCGCCGGAGGCCACTTCCGGCAACGGCGCGGGCCTCTCCCGGCGCGCCCTGCTCGGCACCGCGGGCGCCACCGGGCTCGTTCTCGGCGCGGCCGGCGGGGCCGTGGGCTATGCCGCCGCGCCCGCCCCGGCCACCCCGCTGAGCTCGGTGGGCTCCGATCGGGCGATGTTTCACGGGAAACATCAGCCCGGCATCACCGAGGGCCTCCAGGCGCGCGGCCACCTCGCCGCCTTCGACCTGGTCGCGGGCGCCGGACGCAAGGAGGCCACGGCCCTGCTGCGCCGCTGGTCCACGACCGCCGAGCGGCTGATGGCGGGCGAGGCGGCGCCGCACGACGACACCGATGTGGCCCGCGACGCCGGTCCCTCCTCGCTGACGATCACCTTCGGCTTCGGCCACTCCTTCTTCGGCAGGACCGGTCTGGAGCAGCAGCGGCCGAGCGCGCTGGACCCGCTGCCGGACTTCTCCTCCGACCATCTCGACAAGGCGCGCAGCGACGGCGACCTGTGGGTGCAGATCGGTGCGAACGACGCCCTGGTCGCCTTCCACGCCCTGCGCGCGATCCAGAAGGACGCGGGCGGCGCGGCCCGGCTGCGCTGGCAGATGAACGGCTTCAACCGCACCCCGGGCGCCACCGCGCACCCCATGACCGCCCGCAACCTCATGGGCCAGCTGGACGGCACCCGCAATCCCAGGCCGGCCGACCCCGACTTCGACCGGCGGATCTTCGTGCCCTCCTCGGGCGAGCCGGCCTGGATGGCGAACGGCTCCTACGCCGTCGTACGCCGCATCCGCATGCTCCTCGACGACTGGGAGAAGCTGTCGGTGCCGGCCCAGGAGGCGGTCATCGGCCGCCGGAAGTCCGACGGAGCGCCGCTGTCCGGGGGCGACGAGACGACCCCGATGGACCTGGAGAAGGCCGACGCCAAGGGCGAGTACGTCGTCCCCCTCAACGCCCACGCCCGGATCACCCGGCCCGACAGGAACGGCGGCGCGGCCATGCTGCGGCGCCCCTTCTCCTACCACGACGGCTTCGACACGGACGGCACGCCCGACGCCGGTCTGCTCTTCGTCTGCTGGCAGGCCGACCCGCTGCGCGGCTTCGTCCCGGTGCAGCGCAAGCTCGACCGGGGCGACGCGCTGTCGCAGTACATCCGGCACGAGGCGAGCGGCCTGTTCGCGGTGCCGGGCGGGGCGGCGACGGGCGAGTACGTGGGGCAACGGCTGCTGGAGGGCTAGCCCGGAGTCCGCCGGGGTTACGGGGTTTACGGGTTCTGCTGGGCTTTCCGGCGTCAAACCACCCGGTCGAGTGGCTGTCGTGAGACAGAGGGGACGGCTCGCCGTGGCGCCATTAGGGTGAGGACATGCCAGCGAGCTATGCATATCTCGGCCCCGAGGGCACCTTCACCGAAGTCGCCCTGCGGACCCTCCCGGAAGCGGCCACCCGGGAGCTCGTCCCCTATGTGTCGGTGCAGTCCGCGCTGGACGCGGTGCGGGCCGGCGAGGCCGAGGCCGCGTTCGTGCCGATCGAGAACTCCGTCGAGGGCGGCATCACCACCACCCTGGACGAGCTGGTCGCGGGCGAACCGCTGACGATCTACCGCGAGGTGCTGCTGTCGATCACCTTCGCGCTGCTGGTCCGGCCCGGCACGAAGCTCACGGACATCAAGACGGTCTCCGCCCATCCGGCGGCCCAGCCGCAGGTGCGCAACTGGATGCGGGGGCACCTCCCGGACGCGCACTGGGAGTCGGCCGCCTCCAACGCGGACGCGGCCCGCCTGGTCCAGGAGGGCCGCTACGACGCCGCCTTCGCGGGCGAGTTCGCCGCCGCCCGGTACGGCCTCGAGGCCCTGGAGACCGGCATCCACGACGCGGAGAACGCGCAGACCCGGTTCGTGCTGGTCGGCCGCCCGGCCCGGCCCGCCGCGCCGACCGGCGCCGACAAGACCTCGGTGGTGCTGTGGCAGCGCGACGACCACCCCGGCGCGCTGCGGGACCTGCTCGGCGAGTTCGCCTCGCGCGGCATCAACCTCATGTTGCTGCAGTCCAGGCCGACCGGCGCCGGCATCGGCAACTACTGCTTCTGCATCGACGCCGAGGGCCATATCTCCGACCGGCGGATGGCGGAGGCGCTGATGGGTCTGAAGCGGATCTGTCTGCAGGTGCGTTTCCTCGGCTCCTATCCGCGTGCGGACATCGGGCCGGACAAGGCTCCGGGGACCCGGCCGGGGACGTCGGACGAGGAGTTCATGGTCGCGGCGGACTGGGTGGCGCGCTGCCAGGACGGCCGGTTCTGAGGCGGCCGTAGGCTGCTTCCGGCCAGTACTACCTGCATATCTTCGTTATCCACAGAAGTTATCCACAGGTCAGCTTCTCGACCTGGGGACAAGTCGACAAGGGTGTGTGAGCCGGTCGACAAATCTCCGCTTGCGCCCCTGATGCGGCCACCATCCTGCACCTCACCCTTCGTCCACTCGTTTCCGTTGATTCATCTTTTGGAGCGACCCCTTTCCACTCAAAAGTGGGTGTGACATGGGTTTGTCCTGGGAATTCTTGAGTCCGTCACGATGATCCGGAGTGATCAATTCCGAAGTCCACAGATCTTCCACACAGGCTGTGGATAACTCTTGGGAGGGTGTGGACGGCTGTGGACAGCGGGCCCGCGAAGTGCCGTTCTCCACAAGGAAATCCGGTCAACCCGGCGCCGGAACACTGCCCCGTCCCAGGGAGTGAGACACTCGTCCTTGACGGCTTGTTCCGACGCGTCACGACGCATTCCGACGCTTTGTGACGCGTTCCGATATCTTCCGACACGTTCTGCAATTACCGTATAACGGAACGTAAGCGACAAAAGTGGTGAATCCGGAGTCCGTGGAATAGGGAGTCGTGAGTGGCAAGCCCGCACCGGTAGCCTTGGCCTCGTGATTGACCTTCGCCTGCTCCGTGAGGACCCCGACCGTGTGCGCGCGTCCCAGCGCGCCCGTGGAGAGGACGTCGCGCTCGTCGACTCCCTCCTGTCTGCCGACGAGCGGCGCAGGTCCTCCGGCGTCCGCTTCGACGAGCTGCGCGCCGAGCAGAAGCAGCTCGGCAAGCTCATCCCCAAGGCCACCGGCGACGAGAAGGCCGAGCTGCTGAAGCGGGCGAGCCAGCTCGCCGCCGACGTCAAGGCCGCCGACGCCGAGCGCGACGCGGCCGACGCCGAGACCCAGGAGCTGCTGGTCCAGCTCGGCAACCTCGTCCACCCCGACGTGCCCGTCGGCGGCGAGGAGGACTTCGTCACGCTGGAGACGCACGGCACGATCCGCGACTTCGGCGCCGAGGGCTTCGAGCCCAAGGACCACCTGGAGCTCGGCCAGCTGCTCGGCGCGATCGACGTCGAGCGCGGCGCCAAGGTCTCCGGCTCCCGCTTCTACTTCCTCACCGGTGTCGGCGCCCTGCTGGAGCTGGCGCTGGTGAACGCGGCGATGGCGCAGGCCGCCGCGGCCGGCTTCACGCCGATGCTCACCCCTGCGCTGGTGCGCCCGCAGTCCATGGCGGGCACCGGCTTCCTCGGCCAGGCGGCCCAGGACGTCTACCACCTCGACAAGGACGACCTGTACCTGGTCGGCACCTCCGAGGTCCCGCTGGCCGCGTACCACATGGACGAGATCCTCGACGCCGACAAGCTGCCCCTGCGGTACGCGGGCTTCTCGCCCTGCTTCCGCCGCGAGGCCGGCTCGCACGGCAAGGACACGCGGGGCATCTTCCGTGTGCACCAGTTCGACAAGGTCGAGATGTTCTCGTACGTCGCCCCCGAGGACTCCCAGGCCGAGCACCAGCGGCTGCTGGAGTGGGAGAAGCAGTGGCTGACCTCGCTGGAGCTGCCCTTCCGCGTGATCGACGTCGCCTCCGGTGACCTCGGTGCCTCGGCCGCCCGCAAGTTCGACTGCGAGGCGTGGATCCCGACCCAGGGCAAGTACCGCGAGCTGACCTCGACCTCGGACTGCACCGAGTTCCAGTCCCGCCGCCTGTCGATCCGCGTCCGCGACGGCAAGCAGGTCAAGCCGCTCGCCACGCTCAACGGCACACTGTGCGCCGTACCGCGCACGATCGTGGCGATCCTGGAGAACCACCAGCAGGCCGACGGCTCCGTCCGCGTCCCCGAAGTGCTGCGTCCGTACCTGGGCGGCCGGGAGGTCCTGGAGCCGGTCGCCAAGTGACCGGCTTGCCCTACCGGCTGATCGCGACCGACCTCGACGGAACGCTCCTGCGCTCCGACGAGTCGGTCTCGCAACGCACCCGAGACGCGCTCGCCGCGGCCACCGCGGCGGGCGCGGCCCACATCGTCGTCACCGGCCGCGCGGTCCCCTGGACCCGGCACATCCTGGACGACCTCGGCTACCGGGGCCTCGCCGTCTGCGGCCAGGGCGCGCAGGTCTACGACGCCGGGGCGCACCGCCTGCTGACCTCGGTCACCCTGGACCGGCAGCTGGCGGGTGTGGCCCTGGCCAAGATCGAGGCCGAGGTGGGTCCGCTGTACCTCGCGGCCAGCCGGGACGGCCTCGACGGCGAGGTGCTGGTTGGCCCGGGCTACGCGGTCACCGGCAAGCTCCCCGCGACCCCCTTCACGGACGCGTCCGACCTCTGGACGGCTCCGCTCAACAAGATCTACATACAGCATCCGACGATGGGCGACGACGAGCTGGCGGAGGCCGCCCGGCAGGCCGCCGGCGGTTTCGTCACCGTCGCCATGGCGGGCGAGGGCATTGTGGAGCTGCTACCGCTGGGCCTGTCCAAGGCCACGGGCCTCTCCCTGGCGGCCCGCCGCCTCGGCCTGAAGGCCGCGGACACGATCGCCTTCGGCGACATGCCCAACGACATCCCGATGTTCGCCTGGGCGTCCCGCGGCGTGGCCATGGCCAACGCCCACGAGGAACTCCGCGCGGTGGCCGACGAGGTGACCTCCTCCAACGAGGAGGACGGCATAGCGGTGGTGCTGGAGCGACTGCTGGCCTAGCAGCTGGTTCCCGCCGGGAACCGCGGCGCGGACCCGGGCAGGCCGGGCGGCGTCCCAGTGACAACGTCTCGCGGAGGATGCACGGATCGAACGTGCGCGGGCTTTCCAGGCCCGACCACGGTTTAGCAAACCGGTGCCTTACCACTCGGCCAATCCTCCGGGTGGGCGGCCCACGCGAGAGCGACATCGCGTGCTCGAAGCGGCCGCCCCGGGCAGCTCCCGTGGCTCCACGGAGGGGTAGCGACTACTCCGGAGCCGGCCTCGGGCTGCCCTGTCGGGAGCTGGGCGTACTGCCGTGCATGGACATCGCCCACCTCCACTCCCGGTACACGACGCCGGGAGGATCCCGGCGGATGGGGCACAACCACTGTGCCCCACCGCCGAGTTGGCTGCCACCGAATAAAAGACGCGCGGCTACCGCCGACGCCACCTGCGTCTGCGCGCCTTGCCGAAGAACCAGCCCGCAGGCGGCTCGTCCGAGCGCCAGGGCTGCGGCTCGGGGGCCTCGGCGCGCCAGCGGGCGGCGAGCATGCGGGCCCGGGCGGACGGCTCGGAGGTCTCGGCACCCCGTATGAAGTCCTCGTCCAGGACCAGGCCGTCCCAGACGTCAGCCCCGGACCCCTCGGGCCGCCCCCGCCCGTCGCCGCTCGGCGTCTCCTCTGCCATCACCGGCCTCCTAGCCGTACATCCGGTTTTGTCCAGTCTGCCCGGACCGAGGTGAAGTCGCCGTCAAGGCCGCCGGAGCCGGGCGGGCCCCCGCTGTGCCTGGCCGGGGCCCCGTCGTGCCTACTCCTCGCCCGCCAGCTTCAGCGTCCGCAGCTTCTGCCCGGCGTACCAGGTGGCCAGCACGGTCACCGCCACCAGCAGCACGGTGGCCGTGGGCAGGCTCACGTCCGAGGTCACCAGGTCACCGCCGACGACCTTGTGGGCGACGGCCAGCGACCACTGCTGGACGCTGAGGGTGCGCGCACCGGGCACCAGTGAGCCGAACAGCGCCTCCCAGACCAGCGCGTAGACGAGCCCGAAGACCACCGCGTGCCGGGAGACCGTGCCGAGCAGCAGGAACAGCGCCGAGTAGGCGATGGAGGACACCAGCGCGGCGATCATGTAGGCAACGGCGACCTGCTGGCCGTTGCCGTTGAGGATCAGGCCCGCGATCAGGGTCGGCACGGCCGAGAAGACCATGGTCACGGCGATGGCGACGATCAGCTTGGTGAAGATGATCGCCGGGCGCTTCAGTGGCTTGGACAGGAGATAGACGACGGAGCCGTCGTCTATCTCCGGTCCGATCGCGCCCGTGCCCGCGATGACGCCGATGATCGGCACCATCGTGGCGATCGCGAAACCGCCGAGCACGTCGGAGGCCGTCTGGTCGTCGGCTCCGGTCAGGCCGCGCACGGCCACGGAGATCACGATCAGCAGCAGCGGCAGTGCGCCGAGGATGAGGGCCCGGCGGCGGCCGAGCAGGGCCCGGTAGGTGAGCCGGGCGACGGTGGGGTCGTACATCTTCGGCCTCCTACGCCGCGACCAGATACGAGAAGACGGACTCCAGGGACTCGTCGGACGGCGAGACCGTGAGCAGCCGGATGCCGTGGTCGCGGGCGACCCGCGGCAGCAGGGCGGTGAAGCGGCCGAAGTCGACGGCCTGGATGCGCAGCGCGCCCTCGGTCAGGTCGACCTCGATGCCGGACGTCGAGGGGTCGGCGATCAGCGCGGCCGCGAGGGCGCGGTCGTCGCTGGAGCGGACCAGATAGCGGTGCGGACGGTCGGTCATCAGCCGGCGGATCTTGCGGAAGTCGCCGCTGGCCGCGTGCCTCCCCGCGACGACGACCTCGATGTGCCGGGCGAGCTGTTCGACCTCTTCGAGGATGTGCGAGGAGAACAGCACCGTGCGGCCCTCGTCGCCCATCTTCCGCAGCAGGTCCATCAGTTGCATGCGCTGGCGCGGGTCCATGCCGTTGAACGGCTCGTCCAGCAGCAGCAGCGACGGGTCGTGGACCAGGGCGCTGGCCATCTTCACGCGCTGCCGCATGCCCTTGGAGTACGTGGAGATCTTCCGGTCCTGCGCGTACTCCATCTCGACCGTGGCGAGCGCCCGTTGGGCCGCTTTCTCGCCGAGACCGTGCAGCTCGGCGTTGGCGACGACGAACTCGCGGCCGGTGAGGAAGTCGTACATCGCCTCCCGTTCGGGGACGATGCCGATGTGCCGGTAGATCTGCTCGTTGCGCCACACCGGCTGCCCGTCGAGGGTGACCGTGCCGGTGGAGGGGGCGAGGAAGCCGGCCATCATGTTGATCAGTGTGGACTTTCCGGCGCCGTTGGGTCCGAGCAGGCCGGTGACGCCGGGGCCGATGGTCATGGTGATGTCGTTGACGGCGACCACGTTGCCGAACCAACGCGAGACGTGGTCGATGCTGAGCGTGGTCACAGTCCCACCTTCTTGTAGCGGCGCATCAGCAGGCCGTAGCTGCCGGCGATGAGGGCGAGCACGACCAGGACGTAGACCACGCCCTGACCGGCCGACGGGTCGACCGCTCCGGGGTTGCGGGCGGTCGCGCCCAGGAAGGCCGACTGGACGCCGTCGATGAGCGTGATGGGCGAGAACAGGCCGATCCAGGGGATGGCGGAGGTGTGGTTCTGCACATTGGCGATGGCCTGGAGCGTGCTGACCGCTCCGTAGGAGATGACCATCACCGCGATCACGGCGGCGATACCGAAGCCGCGGCGCGGGGTGACGGCGGCGATGACCAGGCCGATGCCGGCGAAGAGCAGGGAGAGCAGGGCCACGGAGACCAGTCCCTCGGCGAATTCCTTCGTCTGGTGGGCGAAACCCAGTTTGGACAGCAGCGCGCCCACGTACATCACGAGCAGGGGAGCGGCGGTCAGGATGAAGATCGCCGAGGCGAGCGAGGCGAACTTGGCGCGTACGTAGTCGGCGGTCTCGATGGGCCGCGAGAAGTACAGCGGTACGGTCTTGAAACGCAGGTCACGCGACACGGCCTGGGGTGCCTGCGCGGCGACGTACAGGCTGATCACGGCCTGCAGCATGATCGCGTAGCGGGTGTAGGCCACCGGCAGTTCGTGCGCCTTGGTGGCGACCGCGACGGCCACCATGATGGCCGCGGGTACGCACATCACCGCGAAGAGCAGCATCGGCAGCACCTTGGACTTGGCCGAGCGGCCGAGGCCGTAGGCGCCGCGCAGGGACTGCGAGTACAGCGAGCGGCGGGCGTAGGCGCGGCCGAGGCGCGGGCCGTCGTAGCCGCGGTAGCCGATGTCGTGGATGCGGGTCTGGTCGCCCGCGGGGGAGGTCAGGGGCTGCAAAGGGCGCTCAACCGCCATGGCGGACGGCCTCCTTCCGCTGCTCGTCGCCGCTGTGCTCGGCGCTGCTGGTGAACACCTCGGAGATGTGGTGCCGGCGCTGCTCCATGCGCACCAGGCCGAGGCCGAGGTCGGCGACGACGTCCCGGACCACGTCGTAGGTCTCCTCGCCCTGGGCGGTCAGCAGCAGGATGTGTCCGGCGCCGGGGAGTCCGGCGCCCTCGTTCTCGGTCTCCACCCCGCGCGCGTGGAGCGCGTCGCGGACCGCGCGGGTGCCGTCGGGGTGGGTGTCGCTGTCGGTGACCTCGATCGCGAGCGTGGTCGTGGTCTGGGTGAAGTCGGTGGTGGAGCTGGAGCGCAGGAGCTTGCCGCCGTCGATGACGACGACGTGGTCGCAGGTGCGCTCCAGTTCGCCGAGGAGGTGGGAGGTGACCAGGACCGAGATGCCGAACTCGGTGTGGATGCGGCGGATCAGTGCGAGCATCTCGTCCCGGCCGACCGGGTCGAGGCCGTTGGTCGGCTCGTCCAGGAACACCAGCTTCGGGTCGTGCACCAGCGCCTGGGCCAGCTTGACCCGCTGCTTCATGCCCGTCGAGTAGCCACCGATGGGGCGGTAGCGCTCCTCGTACAGACCCACGTGGCGCAGGGTGTCCGCGGTGCGCTCACGCGCGGCGGTGGGCGGCAGGCCGGACATGCGCGCCATGTGGACGACGAACTCGGTGGCCGAGACGTCCGGTGGCAGGCAGTCGTGTTCCGGCATGTAGCCGACGCGCTCGCGGATGGCGCCGCCCTTGGTGGCGACGTCGAGGCCGAGCACCTCGGCGCGGCCCTCCGTGGCGGGGGACAGACCCAGCAGGATCTTGATCAGGGTGGACTTGCCGGCGCCGTTGGCTCCGACGAGTCCGGTCACACCGGGCCCGATGTCCACGGACAGCCGGTCGAGCGCGGTCACCCGGGGGAACCGCTTGCTCAGGCTTTCGGTCGCGATCACAGTCACGCCTACGACGGTAGTGATTCAGGCCACGCCGGTCGTCAGACCTCAGAGCCGTCTTCGCGTCAGACCCAGGTATTACGGGGCCCTAGGGGATGCCGTGCCTCAGGGTTACCCCGGGTTCTCCACAGCCCGTCACCCCTCCTATTGACGCCGCCTCTAACAACTGCCACATTCACCAGTGTCAAGTTACGGACGAGTACAGCGGTCCACAGACGAGTCGGCGCATCGACGGGACGAGTCGGCGCGGCGACGGGACGGGGCGGCATGACGACGGCAGTGAGCAGCGAACTCTCGGTGGAGCTACGGGGGTTCAGGCGGGTGCAGCGCCTCGCCTACGAATGCGCGGAAGCGATCGCGGCGCGGCTGGAGCCGGGCGTGACCGAGCGCGGGGCGGCGCGCATGCAGCGGGAGTGGCTGCGCGAGCGCGGGGTGCGGGACTGGTTCCACCTGCCCTTCGCCTGGTTCGGCGACCGCACCGCGTTCGTGAACTTCCGCATACCCCTGCAGTTCTTCCCCACCGACCGCGCCCTGGAGCCGGGGATGCCGTTCATCCTGGACATGGCCCCGGTCTACGAGGGATACACGGCGGACATCGGCTACTCGGGCTCGCTCGGCGTCAACCCGGTCCAGGACCGGCTGATGGCCGACCTGGAGGCGCACCGCGAGCTGATCCTGCGCGAGGTGCGCGAGCGGCGCCCGCTGCGCGAGATCTACGAGGACGTGGACCGGCTCATGGTCCGCCAGGGCTATGCCAACCGGCATCGCGCGTACCCCTTCGGCGTGATCGCCCACAAGGTGGACCGCGTGAAGCAGCGCCGCTTCTCCCCCCGTCTGTTCGGCTTCGGTACGCAGTCCCTGAAGGGCCTGGCCGCCGACGCGCTGCACGGCCACCGCGAGGGCTGGTCCCCGCTGTGGTCGCCGTACCGCTTCTCCGACCATCCGCCGCAGCCGGGCCTGTGGGCGGTCGAACCGCACCTCGGCTTCCGGGGTACGGGCGCGAAGTTCGAGGAGATCCTGGTGGTCACCGACTCGAAGGACCCCGAGCAGAGCGCGTTCTGGCTGGACGACGATCTGCCGCACGTGCGGCGCTGGGCGGAGGAGAAGTGACGGCGGGCGTGTCGGGAGGAGCGACGGCGGACGTGACGCTGAAAGGTGCGCGGGAGCGCCGGGTGGCGACCGGCGGGATCGAGCTGTGCGTGGCCGAGCTGGGCGATCCGGAGCAGCCCACGGTGGTGCTGGTGCACGGCTACCCGGACAGCAAGGAGGTCTGGTCCGAGGTCGCCGTCCGCCTGGCCGACCGCTTCCACGTGGTCCTGTACGACGTCCGGGGCCACGGCCGTTCGACGGCGCCCAGGCCGCTGCGCGGCGGCTTCACGCTGCCCAAGCTCACCGACGACTTCCTGGCCGTCGTGGACGCGGTCAGCCCGGGCCGGCCGGTCCACCTGGTCGGGCACGACTGGGGCTCGGTGCAGTCCTGGGAGTTCGCCACGGTCGGCCGCACCGAGGGCCGTATCGCCTCCTTCACCTCGATCTCCGGCCCGTCCCTGGACCACTTCGGACACTGGATCAACGCGCGCGTGCGGCGTCCCACGCCCCGCCGGGTGGGCCAACTCCTCGGCCAGGGTGCCAAGTCCTGGTACGTGTACCTGCTGCACACACCGGCCCTGCCGGAGCTGGCCTGGCGCGGACCGCTCGGCAAACGCTGGCCCAAGATCCTCCAGCGGGTGGAGAAGGTCCCGGGGGGCGACTACCCGACCTCGTCCCTGCCCTCCGACGCGGCACACGGCGCCTGGCTCTACCGGGACAACGTCCGCGCCCGGCTGCTCAGGCCGCGCCCGGACGCGTACGCGCACGCGCCCGTGCAACTCATCACGCCCCAGGGCGACGCGTTCCTCTCGGAGCGTCTGTACGACGACCTGGAGCGGTGGGTGCCCCAGCTGACCCGCCGCACGCTCCCGGCCAAGCACTGGGTCCCGCGCACCCGCCCTGATCAACTCTCTTCCTGGATCGAGGAATTCATCATGTCCGTGGACGGCGGCCGCCCCGAACCGAAGGCCACCGGCCGCCACGCCGACCGGTTCGGCGGCCAGTTGGTCTTGATCACCGGAGCCGGCAGCGGCATCGGCCGGGCCACGGCGTTTGCGTTCGCGGAGGCCGGCGCGCGCGTGGTGGCCGTCGACCGCGACGCCGAGGCCGCCGCCCGCACCGCCGAGCTGTCCCGGCTGATCGGCGCGCCCGAGGCCTGGGCGGAGACGGCCGACGTCTCCGACGAGCAGGCGATGGAGAAGCTCGCGGAGAAGGTGCACCGCGAGTACGGCGTGCTGGACGTGCTGGTCAACAATGCGGGCATCGGGCTGTCGGGCTCCTTCTTCGCCACCACCTCCGAGGACTGGCGCAAGGTCCTGGACGTCAATCTCTGGGGGGTGATCCACGGTTGCCGGCTCTTCGGCGCGCGGATGGCCGAGCGCGGCCAGGGTGGCCACATCGTCAACACCGCCTCCGCGGCGGCCTTCCAGCCCTCCCGGGCCCTGCCCGCCTACAGCACCTCCAAGGCCGCGGTGCTGATGCTCTCGGAGTGCCTGCGCGCCGAACTCGCCGGACAGGGCATCGGGGTGAGCGCCATCTGTCCCGGCATCGTCAACACGAACATCACCTCCACGGCCCGCTTCGCCGGTGTGGACGAGGCGGAGGAACGCCGCCGCCAGAAGAGCTCGGCCCGCCTGTACGGCCTGCGCAACTACCCACCGGAGAAGGTAGCCGAGGCGATCCTGGACGCCGTGGCCCGCAACAGGGCGGTGGTGCCGGTGACACCGGAGGCGCGAGGGGCGCATCTCCTGTCGCGTTTTGTTCCAGGGGCGTTGAGGGGGCTCGCCCGGGTGGAGCCGAAGGTGTGAGGACCTGGGATCGCGCCGTGGTGGGGAGGCCGCCGCCGGGTGTGGGTGCGTTGTGGGTGGCCGCGCAGTTCCCCGCATTCCTCCGGGAGTTGTGGCTGCTTCTGCGCACCCACCTGGACGTGGAGAAGCCTGCGCAAGAGTCCTCGCACACCGGTTTCGTCGCCTCTCCCACTGGGCCGATCCGGGCTGTGTGAAGGCTTGTTGGGCGACAGTACGTTTCCGAGTTCATCGCACTGGCAGCCGAATGCTGCGCACAACACCCGCGTTGGACCCTCCGACCTCAGGAGCCGGTCACCTCAAGGAACTTCACGAACCCCCCCTGATCCACAGGCTACTTGTCCACAGACTCGTCAATTCCCCTGTGGATAACACCACTTGCTTGTGGACCAAACCTGGGAACGAAAATAACCTGCGTGATCCATGTCTCTCCCGCACCCTGGACACATGGACGAAAGACGCACCGTGAAGGTGTCGAAGTACCTCTCGAAACACCTGCGCCACCAACCGGAGCGCATCGGGCTCACCCTCGATCAGGGCGGCTGGGTCGAGATCGACACGCTGATCGCCGCGGCCGCCGCCCACGGCTTCCCGTTCACACGCGAGGAACTGGACCACGTGGTGGCCGCCAACGACAAACATCGCTTCGCGATCGAAGGCAGCCGCATCCGCGCCAGCCAGGGCCACAGCATCGAGGTCGAGCTCGGCCTGCCGCCGGCGACCCCGCCGCCGTACCTCTACCACGGCACCGTGGCCCGCAACCTCGACGCGATCCGGGCGTACGGCCTCAGGCCCATGCGTCGGCACGACGTCCACCTCTCCGCCGACCGCGAGACCGCCACCCGGGTCGGCGCGCGGCGCGGCCGTCCCGTGGTGCTCACCGTCGACGCCGGAGCCATGCACCGCGACGGCCACGTCTTCCACATGAGCGCCAACGGCGTCTGGCTGACGAAGACCGTCCCCCCGCGCTACCTGCGGTTTTCGGGCCCACACTGAAGGTGCGGATCCCGGCGTTGCCCGGCTGCCCGGCCGACCACGAAGCGCTGATCCTGTTCAGGCTGTGGCGAAGCAACCCCGTTCGGTGACCGTTTGGTCCCCTGTCAGTCGGTCCGCTTACCCTCGGACGCATGAGTCTGCGTCTGAGCACCGTGATCCTGCCGTACCGCCGCTGGAGCGAGGGCGGCCGTTCGGCCTGGGTGCGGGCCGAGCAGCTCGGCTTCCACACGGCGTACACCTACGACCACCTGTCCTGGCGCAGCTTCCGTGACGGCCCGTGGTTCGGCGCGGTCCCGACGCTGACCGCCGCCGCTGCCGCCACCGAGCGTCTGCGGCTCGGCACGCTCGTGACCTCGCCGAACTTCCGGCACCCGGTCACCCTCGCCAAGGAGCTGATCTCCCTCGACGACATCTCCGGCGGCCGGATCACCCTCGGCGTCGGCGCCGGCGGCACCGGCTTCGACGCGACCGCGCTGGGCCAGGAGCCGTGGAGCCCGCGCGAGCGCGCCGACCGGTTCGCCGAGTTCGTACCGCTGCTGGACCGGCTCCTCACCGAGGACGCGGTGACGCACGAGGGCCGCTTCTACTCGGCGCACGAGGCCCGCAACATCCCGGGCTGCGTGCAGCGGCCCCGGCTGCCGTTCGCGGTGGCGGCCACCGGACCGCGCGGCCTCAGGCTCGCCGCGCGGCACGGCCAGGCGTGGGTGACCACCGGCGACCCGAAGCTGTACGAGAACGGCACCCCGGAGCAGTCCGTCGAGGCCCTGCGCGGGCAGATCGCCAAGCTGTCCGAGGCCTGCGCGGACGCCGGGCGGGACATGGCCGGCCTGGACAAGATCCTGCTCACGGGCTTCACCCCGGACCGCGCTCGGCCGCTTCAGTCCCTGGACGCCTTCGTGGACTTCGCAGGCCGGCACCGGGAACTGGGCTTCACCGAGATCGTGATCCACTGGCCCATCCCGGACTCCGACTTCGCCACGGACGAGAAGGTCTTCGAGCAGATCGCCATGGAGGCCGCCGCCCAGCTGGACTGACCGGCACCGTGGCGCGAGCCGGGCGTCATCTGTGTCTCATCTGTGCGGAGTTCCGCACGGTCGTGCTGGCATATGCGCGAGAATGACCCGGTGACCTCAGCGACCAGACAGCCCGGGACCCCGTCCGCCGCCGTACGGCCGCGGTTGATCGCCACCGACCTCGACGGCACCCTGCTGCGCGACGACAAGTCGGTCTCCCCGCGCACCGTGGCCGCGCTGGCCGCCGCCGAGGATGCGGGCATCGAGGTCTTCTTCGTCACCGGCCGTCCGGCCCGCTGGATGGACGTCGTCAGCGACCACGTCCACGGTCACGGCCTGGCGATCTGCGGCAACGGCGCCGCCGTGGTCGACCTGCACGGCGGCCCCGGCGCCCACCGCTTCGTGAAGGTCCGCGAACTGGCCCGCGAGAACGCCCTGGACGCCGTACGGCTGCTGCGCAAGGCGGCACCCGGCACGGTGTACGCGGTGGAGCAGACGTACGGCTTCCACCAGGAGCCGGACTATCCCAAGCTGCACATGGAGATACCGGACAACCTCCTGCCCGCCGAGCGCCTCCTCGCCCCCCACGGCCCGGACGCCGACCAGCCCGTGCTCAAGATCCTGGCCTACCACCCCGACCTCGACCCGGACGCCTTCCTCACCCTCGCCCGGCTCGCGATCGGCGACCGCGCCAACGTCACCCGCTCCAGCCCCAGCGCCCTGCTGGAACTGAGCGGCCCGGACGTCTCCAAGGCCAGCACGCTCGCCCTCTGCTGCGCCGAGCGCGGTATCTCGCACGAGGAGGTCGTCGCGTTCGGCGACATGCCCAACGACGTCGAGATGCTGACCTGGGCCGGCCAGTCGTACGCGATGGGCAACGCCCACCCGGACGTCGTCGCCGCCGCGTCGGGCCGTACGGTCGCCAACAACGAGGACGGCGTCGCGGTCGTGATCGAGCAACTGCTCGCCGACCGCTTCTGAAACACCCCTGGGCCTGGTGGAAGCCGGTGACCGGAGTGACGGTCACCGCGCTCCGGCCAGCGAATCCACCTCAGCCTCCCGCCGCGCGAGCGCCCGCAGCGGCCCGTCCACCGCGAGAAGCTCCGCGTAGCTTCCCCGCTGCACCACCTGGCCCGCGTCGAGCACGATCACCTCGTCCACCGCCTCCAGTCCCGCCAGCCGGTGCGTGATCAGCAGCGTTGTACGGCCCTGAGTGGCGGCCAGCAGATCGGCGGTCAGCGCGTCGGCCGTCGGCAGGTCCAGATGCTCGGCAGGCTCGTCGAGCACCAGGACGGGGAAGTCGGCCAGCAGGGCGCGGGCCAGCGCCAGCCGCTGCCGCTGACCGCCGGACAGCCGGGCCCCGTGCTCGCCGACCAGTGTGTCCAGGCCGTCGGGCAGCCCGTCCACCCAGTCCAGCAGGCGGGCCCGGTCCAGCACCCTGCGCAGATCGGCCTCGGTGGCGTCCTTCCTGGCCAGCAGCAGGTTCTCGCGCACCGAGCTGTCGAAGAGGTGCGCGTCCTGGGCACACAGCCCGACGAAACGCCGTACGTCGTCACCGGCCAGCGCATACGCGTCCACACCGGCGAGCGTGTACGAACCCTCCTGCGGGTCGAGGAAGCGCAGCAGTACCTGGGCGAGAGTCGTCTTGCCGGCACCGGACGCCCCGACCACCGCGATGCGTCGCCCCTCCTCCAGGGTGAGATCGAAGCCGGCCAGCGCCTCACGCCGCTGCCCGTCGTACCGCGCGGCCAGCCCCTTGACCACCACCGGGAACGGCGTGGCGGGCGCCTGCCGGGGCCGCTCGGGTTCGCGGACGGGCTCCGGAGCGTCCAGCACCTCGTGGACGCGCTCGGCGCTCCGCCGCACCCGCTGCCGGTGGCGCACGGCGAGCGGCAGCCCCAGTACGGCCTCGAAGGCGGCCAGGGGAGTGAGGACGACCACGGCCAGCGCCACGCCGCCGAGCCGGCCCGCGGCCACCGCCTGGGCGCCGCAGAACGCGGCCGCCGTGACGGTCAGGCCGGAGATCAGCGCGGTGAGCCCGTCGCCGAGCGCGGTCACGGCGGCGGCACGCGAGGCGATCCGGGTGAGGGCGCCGTCGGCTCGCCGGGCCGCGTCCGTACGGGCGGGCAGCGCGCCGGCGACGGTCAGCTCCGCGGTGCCGGTGAGCAGGTCGGTGACCCGGGTGGCAAGGGCGCCCCGAGCCGGGGCCAGCCGTCGCTCGGTCCGCCGGGCCACGGTCGCGGTGACGAGCGGGACGCCGACGCCGGCCGCCACGAGACCCGCGGCGAGGACGGCGCCGGCCTCGGGAAGCAGCCATGCCGTGAAGCCGACGGTCGCGGCGGAGACGGCGACGGCGACCGACGCGGGCAGCAGCCAGCGCAGCCAGTAGTCCTGGAGCTCGTCCACGTCCGCCACGAGCCGGGTCAGCAGATCGCCGCGCCGGGCGGTCCGCAGCACCGCCGGCGCGAGTCGCTCCAGTCGCCGGTAGACCGCGACCCGGGTGTCGGCCAGCATCCGCAGCACCGCGTCGTGCGACACCAGCCGCTCGGCGTACCGGAACGCGGCCCGCCCGATGCCGAACGCCCGCGTGGCCGTCACGGCCACCATCAGATACAGCACCGGAGGCTGCTGCGACGCCCGCGAGATGAGCCATCCCGAGGTCGCCATCAGCCCAACGGCGCTACCGAGCGCGAGACCCCCGAGCACCAACGCCGACACCAGACGGCCCCGCCGCGGCCCGGCCAGTGCACGAACCCGCGCAAGCACACGCCGAGGCCGCGCCGAAGCCCGCACGACCGAGCCACTTTCCCACTGCCCGCGCAAAGACGCCGACGAGCCGATCTCCGCCTGCCCCCGCCGATCCCGCTCCGGCCCACCATGCAGACCACCGGTCCCCGGGCCCTGCGAGCCACCATCCAGCCGACCGGACCCGGAGCCCTGCGGACCACCGTCCAGCCCACCGAGGCGACCGGCCTGCGGCCCATCGTCCAGCCCACCGAGTCGGGTGGCCGGTGGGTGAGGACGGGGGTCCAGGGGGCGGAGCTCCCTGGCAGGCCCGCCGCAGCTCCGGGCACTCGGCAACGCGGCGCTCAACGGCTCGGCGCTCGACAACCCGCCGTTCTCCAGCCGCACCACCCGATCCGCAACCTCCAGCAAGGCCGGCCGGTGCACCACCAACAGCACCGTACGACCCACCGCAAGCTTCCTTACCGCCGTGACGACCTCCGCCTCCGTCCCCCCGTCCAGCGAGGCTGTCGGTTCGTCCAACAACAGCACGGGCCGGTCGGCGAGAAAGGCGCGGGCAAGAGCCAGCCGCTGCCGCTGCCCCGCCGACAGCCCGGCCCCGTCCTCCCCGAGCACGGTCTCCGCCCCCTCGGGCAACGCGTCCACGAACTCCAGCGCACCCGCGTCCCGCAGCGCCCGCCGTACGGCACCGTCATCCGCCTCGGGCCGCGCCAGCCGCACGTTCTCCGCGACGGTCCCGGCGTACAGATGCGGCCGCTGCGGCACCCACGCGATCCGCGACCGCCACTCCTCCAGGTCGAGTTCCGCGAGATCGGCTCCCCCGGCCCGGACCCGCCCCTCGCTGGGCGAGACGAACCCGAGCAGCACATTGAGCAGCGTCGACTTGCCCACCCCACTCGGCCCCACCAGCGCGACCGTCTCACCGGGCTCGACGCTGAACGACACGCTCGTCACCGCGTCCGCCGACCGACCGGGATAGCGAACAGTGACCCCCTCGAAGGCAACCGCGCCCGATGGCACCGCACCGGTTCCGGACGCCGGAACCGGCGTCTGCAGCACGCTGAAGATCTCCTCCGCGGCGGCCAGCCCCTCCGCCGCCGCGTGGTACTGCGCGCCGACCTGCCGCAACGGAAGGTACGCCTCGGGCGCCAGCACGAGGATCACCAGGCCGATGTACAGATCCATGTCACCGTGCACGAGCCGCATGCCGATCGTCACCGCGACCAGGGCGACCGACAGCGTGGCGAGCAACTCCAGCGCGAAGGAGGAGAGGAAGGCGATTCGCAGGGTGCGCAGGGTGGCCTGCCGGTACTCGCCGGTGATCCGGCGGATGGACTCGGCCTGTGCCTTTGCCCGACCGAACACCTTCAGCGTGGGCAGGCCGGCGACCACGTCGAGGAAATGCCCCGACAACCGGGAGAGGAGCCTCCACTGACGGTCCATCCGGGACTGCGTGGCCCAGCCGATCACCATCATGAAGAGCGGAATGAGGGGCAGAGTGCCGACGATGATCGCCGCCGACACCCAGTCCTCGGTGACGATCCGCGCCAGCACAGCCACCGGCACGACCACCGCGAGCCCCAGCTGCGGCAGATAGCGCGAGAAGTAGTCGTCAAGGGCGTCGACGCCACGCGTGGCCAAGGTCACCAGTGAACCGGTGCGCTGCCCGGCCAGCCATCCCGGGCCCAGCGCCGCCGCCCGGTCGAGGAGACGCCCCCGCAGTTCGGACTTCACCGCCGCACTCGCCCGATGGGCGGCGAGTTCGGTGAGCCACGCGACAACCGACCGGCCCACGGCCACGGCGGCCAACAGCAGCAGGGGGGTGCGCAGTTCAGCGACGGACTGCCCGTGCTGGAACGCACCGACGACGACCTCGGCGATGAGCATCGCCTGGGCGACGACCAGCCCCGCACCAACGGCTCCCAGAGCGACGACCGCCACGAGGAAGACGCGTGTGGCGCGGGCATAGCGCAGCAGACGCGGATCGATTGGTTTCACGTGAAACATGCCCTTCGGTCCAGAGGGTGTGTTTCACGTGAAACACACCCTCGCCGGACTCAGTGTGCGGCGCCGGCCGCAGCATCGGGAGCAAGGTGCTGCGTGCCGATCCGCTTGCGGAAGACCCAGTAGGTCCAGCCCTGGTACAGCACCACGAGAGGCGTGGCAATGGCTGCCAGCCACGTCATGATCTTCAGGGTGTAGGGGCTCGACGAGGCGTTGCTGACCGTCAGGCTCCAGTCCCCGTTGAGCGTGGACGGCATGACGTTCGGGAAGAGCGACAGGAAGAGCATCGCCACGGCGGCCACGATGGTGACGCCGGAGAGCGCGAACGCCCATCCCTCACGGCCCAACTGGTTGGCCACCAACGCGGCCACCAAGGCGGCAACCGCCACGACGAGCGCCACCAGGCTCTTGCCGTCACCGCTGTCGGCCTGCGTCCACAGGAGGAAGCCGGCCGCCACCACGGCCGTGACGAGACCGACCCACAGAGCCAGCTTCCGTGCCCGCACCCGGATGTCCCCCACCGTCTTCAGCGCGGTGAAGACCGCTCCGTGGAAGGTGAACAGCGTCAGCGTGACCAGACCGCCGAGCAGGGCATAGGGATTGAGCAGATCCCCGAAGCTGCCGACGTACTCGAAGTGTTGGTCGATCTTCACACCTCGCACGATGTTCCCGAAAGCCACGCCCCACAGGAACGCCGGGATCAGCGAGGTCCAGAAGATCGCTGTCTCCCAATTGCGCTGCCAGTTCTCCTCGGGCCGCTTGGCCCGGTACTCGAAGGCGACGCCCCGGACGATCAGGCACACCAGGATGATCAGCAGCGGCAGGTAGAAGCCGGAGAAGAGGGTGGCGTACCACTCGGGGAACGCCGCGAAGGTCGCACCGCCGGCCGTGAGCAGCCACACCTCGTTTCCGTCCCAGACGGGCCCGATGGTGTTGATCAGCACCCGCCGCTCCGGCCGGTTGCGGGCCAGCAGCTTGGTGAGGATGCCGACCCCGAAGTCGAAGCCCTCCAGGAAGAAGTAGCCGGTCCACAGAACGGCGATCAGGACGAACCAGACGTCGTGAAGTTGCATGACTGTCCCCCCGGCCTAGTACGAGAAGGCCATCGGCTTGTCGGCGTCACGGGTTTCGCCGCCGATCTTCGTGGGCGGGTTGAGGTCGGCCTCGGTCAGCTCCGGGGGGCCGGCCTTGACGTACTTCGCGAGCAGCTTGACCTCGACCACGGCGAGGATCGCGTACAGCGTGGTGAAGACGATCATCGAGGTGAGGACCTCGCCCTGGGAGACACTGGGGGAGACCGCGTGCCGGGTCTGCAGGACGCCGTAGACGACCCACGGCTGGCGGCCCATCTCGGTGAAGATCCAGCCCCAGGAGTTGGCGATCAGCGGGAAGGCCAGGGTCCAGGTCGCGATGCGCCAGTACCAGGGCGTGAGCTTCGGGCTGAGCGCCTTGTTCTTGAACAGCACCAGATGTGGCACCTCGTCCTCGCCGACCCGCAGATGCTGCGGCAGCATGAACTTCTTGCGGGTCAGCCACAGTCCGGCCAAGCCGATGGCGAAGGAGGCCATTCCGAAGCCGATCATCCAGCGGAAGCCCCAGAAGGCGACGGGGATGTTGGGCCGGTAGTCGCCCGGTCCGAACTTCTGCTGCTCGGCCTTGTTGATGTCATTGATGCCGGGGACGTACGAGTTGAAGGAGTCGTCGGCGAGGAAGGACAGCAGCCCCGGGATCTCGATGGCCACCGTGTTGTGGCCCTTCTCCACATCGCCGTAGGCGAAGATCGAGAACGGTGCCGGCTTCTGGCCGTCCCACAGCGCCTCGGCCGCGGCCATCTTCATCGGCTGCTGCTTGAACATGACCTTGCCGAGCGTGTCGCCGCTGATCGCGGTGAGCAGACCGGCGATGACGACGGTGATCAGTCCGAGCCGCAGCGAGGTCTTCATCTCGCGGATGTGCTTCTTGCGGGCCAGGTGGTAGGCGGCGATGCCCACCATGAAGGCGCCGCCGGTCAGGAAGGCTGCGGAGAGGGTGTGGAAGGCCTGACTGAGGGCGGTGTTCTGGGTCAGCACGGCCCAGAAGTCGGTCAGTTCCGCGCGCCCCTTCACCTTGTCGATCTTGTAGCCGACCGGGTGCTGCATCCAGGAGTTGGCCGCGAGGATGAAGTACGCCGACAGGATCGTGCCGATCGAGACCATCCAGATGCAGGCCAGGTGGATCTTCTTGGGGAGCTTGTCCCAGCCGAAGATCCACAGGCCGATGAAGGTGGACTCGAAGAAGAACGCGATCAGCGCCTCGAAGGCGAGCGGGGCGCCGAAGATGTCACCGACGAAGCGGGAGTAGTCCGACCAGTTCATGCCGAACTGGAACTCCTGCACGATGCCCGTGACCACGCCCATCGCGATGTTGATCAGGAAGAGCTTGCCCCAGAACTTCGTCGCTCTGAGGTACTTCTCCTTCTCCGTGCGCACCCAGGCCGTCTGCAGCCCGGCCGTGAGGGCGGCCAGGGAGATGGTCAGCGGGACGAACAGGAAGTGGTAGACGGTGGTGATGCCGAACTGCCAGCGCGCCAGCGTCTCCGGCGCCAGAGCCAGGTCCACGTCGTCACTCTCCTTACTGCGCCGTGGTACAGCGGCGATTCGCCCCGTCTGTTGCACACATACAGGGCAAACGGGACGCGCTTGTGAACGCGTTCACATTCACAAGCCATTATGACGTACCGATTTTCGGCCCGGTAGGGCGGGGTGGTCCTATCGCCACGGAGTCAAGACCTTGGCAGCGACTTCAACATCTTGTTGAATTGCGCGTCATGCAGATACGTATTTCCTGGCCCGCGGGCAACATCACCGCGACCTTCGACGTAGACACAGCGACCGCACAGGCCCTCGCCAAGGCACTGCCGCTCACCTCCAGCGCCTGCACATGGGGCGAGGAGGTCTACTTCGACACAGGTGTCTCTGTTTCACGTGAAACGGACGCCCGGCAGGTCGTGGAGCCAGGCACGGTGGCCTTCTGGACGGACGGCGACGCGCTCGCCCTCCCCTACGGCCCCACTCCGATCTCGCGAGGCGACGAGTGCCGCCTCGCGAGCCCGTGCAACATCCTGGGAAGTCTGGACGGGGACGCCAGGGTGCTGGCGACCGTACGAGACGGCGACCCCATCCGTGTGGAACTGATCGACGAGTAGAGCCCTCGCGGCGCTACAGCTCCTTGCGGAACGCCTCCGCCACCTTCAGGAAGATGTCGTTCGCCTCGTTCTCTCCGACCGTCACCCGCACACCCTCGCCCGGGAACGGCCGGACCACCACACCGTGCTGCTCACAGGCCTGAGCGAACGCGACCGTGCGCTCCCCCAGCCGCAGCCACACGAAGTTCGCCTGCGTCTCCGGCACCGTCCAGCCCTGCCCGCGCAGCGCATCGACCACCCGCGTGCGCTCGCACACCAGCGAACCGACCCGGCCGAGCAACTCGTCCTCGGCCCGCAGCGAGGCGATCGCCGCTTCCTGCGCGAGCTGGCTGACACCAAAGGGCACCGCTGTCTTGCGCAGCGCCGCCGCGACCGGCTCATGGGCGATCGCGAAACCGACGCGCAGCCCGGCGAGCCCGTAGGCCTTGGAGAAGGTACGCAGGACGCAGACGTTGGGCCGGTTCCGGTACAGCTCGACGCCGTCGGGCACCTCAGGATCGCGGATGAACTCGCGGTAGGCCTCATCCAGCACCACCAGGACATCGCCGGGCACCCGGTCGAGGAACCGCTCCAGCTCGGCCCGCCGCACCACCGTGCCGGTCGGGTTGTTGGGGTTGCAGACGAAAATCAGACGCGTCCGGTCGGTGATCGCGTCCGCCATCGCGTCCAGGTCATGCACATCGCCGGGCGTGAGCGGCACCCGCACCGACCGCGCGCCGCTGATCTGCGTGATGATCGGGTACGCCTCGAAGGACCTCCAGGCGTAGATCACCTCGTCGCCGGGACCGCTGGTGGCCTGGATGAGCTGCTGGGCGACGCCCACCGAGCCGGTGCCGGTGGCCAGGTGGGAGATCGGGACGCCGAAGCGCTCCGACAGCTCGGCCATCAGCCCGGTGCACGCCATGTCCGGGTAGCGGTTGAAGTCGCAGGCGGCCGCCGTCACGCTCTCCATCACGCCGGGCAGCGGGGGGTAAGGGTTCTCGTTGGAGGACAGCTTGTAGGCGACCGGCCCTCCGGCCGCGGCGGGCTTGCCCGGTTTGTAGGTGGGGATACCCTCCAGCTCGGCGCGCAGCTTGGGGCTCGTCTCGCTCACCGCAGTCCTCCTCGCGACCACCGGCGGACCGTCGACGCCGCCGGCTTCCAATACTCCTCACCTTATGAGGATTCGGCCCCGGTGCGTACAGGTGGCGGCCCGGCAAAACGTGAAGCGCGTCCGGCCCGGCGCCATCCCGGGGCATCACCGTACGAAGGCGTACGTTCCAGGGGGCGCGCCGTACATATATCTACGCGCCGGTGGCTCACGCCGTAGCGCGCATCCCCCGTGCAGGTGAGTTGAGACCTCTTCGAGACATCGGGCAGTTGGCAGGTTCATACGCGTCACTACGCCACGTCCTACCGAAGAATCGTTCAACTACCTTGTTTTCTAAGTCAGTTGACCCCGGGTGACCATGCAGAAACGTGCCTGTCAACGCGTGCATATGCGTCCGCACTACCCCACCACATGAGCCCTACTATCGGCTCGCCATGACAGCAGCAGGGAAGCACCAGGTGAGCCGCGCGGAAACCTCACGTCGAGGCAGCCGGCCGGGCCGGGCGGGCATCAGAGACGTGGCCGCCGCCGCCGGAGTCTCCATCACGACCGTCTCCGACGCCCTCAACGGCAAGGGCCGGCTCCCGGATGCCACCCGGCGCCACGTCCGCGAGGTCGCCGACCGGCTGGGATACCGCCCCTCCGCCGCCGCCCGCACCCTCCGTACCGGCAAGTCGGGTCTGATCGGCCTGACCGTGACGACGTACGGGGATGAACCTTTCACCTTCACGGAGTTCGCGTACTTCGCCGAGATGGCACGAGCCGCCACCTCGGCCGCGCTCGCCCGCGGCTACGCCCTCGTGATCCTGCCCGCGACCTCCCGCCACGACGTGTGGTCCAACGTCGCCCTGGACGGCACGGTCGTCATCGACCCCTCCGACCAGGACCCGGTGGTCAGCGAGCTCGTCCGGCAGGGACTGCCGGTCGTCTCCGACGGCCGCCCGGCCGGCTCGCTGCCGGTCACCGCCTGGGTCGACAACGACCACGAGGCCGCCGTCCTCGGCATCCTCGACCACCTCGCCGACGCCGGCGCCCGCCGCATCGGCCTGCTCACGGGCACGACGACGGACACGTACACCCACCTGTCCACCACCGCCTACCTGCGCTGGTGCGAGCGGGTCGGCCAGGACCCGGTCTACGAGGCCTACCCGGCGCACGACCCGTGCGCGGGCGCCGTCGCAGCCGACCGGCTGCTCGCCCGCCCCGACCGGCCCGACGCGGTCTACGGCCTGTTCGACCCCAACGGCACCGACCTGCTGGCCGCCGCCCGTCGCTACGGGCTCCGTGTCCCCGACGACCTGCTGCTTGTGTGCTGCAGCGAGTCCATGGTGTACGCCAGCACCGAGCCGCCCATCACCACGCTCTCCCTCAAGCCCCGCCGCATCGGCACGGCGGTAGTCCAGCTCCTCATCGACGCCATCGAGGGGGTGGAGTCGGACCAGCCGGTCGAGCAGGTGATACCGACCGAGCTGATCGTGCGCACCTCCTCACAGCGGCGCTCGCCGCGCACCACGGTCAGCCCGCCGCGGACGCCGGACGAGAAATAACGCCGGAAAGCGGGGCGCTCGCCCCGTGCGCGCGCCGGCCGGGGGAGGGGGCTCGGCGGGCCGGCGGCCGGCGGGCCGGGTGTTCGGTCGGTGCAGAGCCGGCCGAACACCTGCCCAAACGGGGCGAAAGCCGCGGTGAACTGGAGTCTTGTTCCGATTCACCACCCCTGGGTCATCACACGGCGCGATGCGCATTCCTATGATGGGCCCACGACACCGCGGACCGCTGCGACCAGGCAGTCCGAAGGGGTGCAGATGCGGCGCGATGGTGGAGGGGTCTGATGACTCAGGGGGCCGGTCAGGGACCCGAAGTGGAGCGGACGGCGACACTGCGCGACTTCCGGGTACCCGCGTACGTCCACGAGACCGGTCCGTACGTCCGCACCGCCCACCCGGGCGACACCGCGCCGCCCGCCGACGAGGCGTACCCCGAGAGCTACACCCCCACCCAGCGCGACCTGCCCGTCATCAACCGGACGGAGACGCTCCAGGTCTCCGTCGAGACGGCACCTTCGGCCCCGGCGCCGCAGCCCGCCACCGGGCCCGGACCGCTGTTCGTCGTCGGGGACGTCCACGGGTACCTCGACGAACTGGTGGCCGCACTGCAGGAGCAGGGGCTGATCGACGCCTCCGGCCAGTGGTGCGCCGGCACCACCCGGCTGTGGTTCCTCGGCGACTTCACCGACCGCGGACCCGACGGCATCGGCGTCATCGACCTCGTGATGCGGCTGTCCGCCGAGGCCGCGGCGGCCGGCGGCTACTGCAAGGCCCTCATGGGCAACCACGAGCTGCTGCTGCTCGGCGCCAAGCGGTTCGGCGACACCCCCGTCAACTCCGGTGCGGGCACCGCCACCTTCCAGGCCGCCTGGCTGCTCAACGGCGGTCAGAAGACCGACATGGACCGCCTCCAGGACCACCATCTGCAGTGGATGGCCCGCCTCGACGCCGTCGAGGAGGTCGACGGCTATCTGCTCGTGCACTCGGACACCACCGCCTACCTCGACTACGGCGACTCCATCGAGGCAGTCAACGACACCGTCCGCGAGACCCTCACCCGCAACGACGCGGACGAGTGCTGGGATCTGTTCCGCAAGTTCACCAAGCGCTTCTCCTTCCGCGACGAGGGCGGCTCCGACGCCGTGCGCTCCCTCCTCGATACGTACGGCGGCACCCGCGTCGTTCACGGTCACAGCCCGATCCCCTACCTGCTCGGCGAGGTCGGCTCCGAGGACGGCGAGGAGGGCTCCGGCCCGGTCGTGGAGGGGCCGCACGTCTATGCCGACGGGCTCGCCATCGCGATGGACGGCGGGGTGACCATGGCCGGAAAGCTCCTGGTCCGGCAACTGCCCCTGGCCACCTGACCGTTTTGCGGGCAGACCGCCCCCGGCGGGGTGCCCGCGAGCCGAAGGGCAATTTCCGGCAACCCCCTGTCACCGTGTGCCGTCACGGCTCTACCATCGGCTTATCCGTAGCAGGCTCCCCTCCGTTTCTGCCCGACGGCTCGCCGGCGTGCGAGCCCCAAGCCCTACGGAGCATCGGGGGATGCACATGAACAGCGTTCCGCAGCACCTGCAGAACGAGGACCGCCAGGAATTCGAGCGGCTCCTCGATGAGGCGCTGCGCTCCGCACCACAGCGGCCGGAACTGGCCGCTGTCGGACAGCGGCTCAATCCCGAACAACTACGCACCATGGCGCTCAACGCCACCGCACTGATAACGGCCGCTGCCGCGGCCGAATACCAGCACTATGTGAAGGTCCGCCAGGAACTGCGTCAGCCGGCGATGGCCCCCTCGGCCTCCGGTGGCGCCGCTCCCGTGGACCGGAGTTCGGCCACGACGGGGCTCGTCACCACCTTCGGCGACGCGGCCGAGAGCACCGGCGCGGGCGCCGTCGCGGTCATCGCCGTACTGGCACCCGTCCTCTCCGGAACCGCCGCGGCGATCTTCCTGCTCGTCGGCTACATCCTGAAGACCCTCAGCCCCGGACAGGCCTTCGCCCAGACCATGCTCACCGCCGGGTGGGTGTTCGGCGCGGTGACCGCGGCCACGATCCTCGTCGCCGCCGTCGGACTGCTCCTCACCGCCCTGCGCAACGGCAGTTCGCAACAGGCCCAGGCACTGGACGCAGCACACCGGGAACTGGACAGCGCGAGAGAGGCCTGGCGGGACGCCCTGCTGGAGCGCGGCATCGTGCCGTTCCTCACGGAGGCGCTCGCCGAGCCCGCACCGACCCCCGCGCGCCGTACGACCCCGCCCGCCCCGCGCGGGCGGATGCCCCGGCTGGGGTACGACCGCCCCGGTTTCAGCAGCCCCGACGACGGCACCCAGTCCGGCCGGCCGAGCTTCACCAGCCCCGACTACACGAGCCCGGACTTCGGCGGCCCGGAGCACCAGCCCGAGTGACCCCACGGCAGCCCGGACATGGACCGCGCCCCGGCCGACATGGGCCCGACCGGGCGGCCCGCCGGTGCGCCCCGCCCCGGCCGGCTCCGCCATCCAGTCGGCGACCGGCTCAGCCTCAGCAGTTGCCGCGCCGCAGCGAACCGCAACGCCGGCGGCCCTGGGCGGTGCTCATGGCGCACCACGGGCGAGCACCGCCCAGAGAGAAGCCGTCAGTCGGCGATCGGCAGGTACACCCTGTTCCCGCTCGCCGCGAACTCCTTCGACTTCTGCGCCATGCCCTCCTCGATCTCGGCCCGGCTGCCACCGTGTTCACGGCGGATGTCCTGCGAGATCTTCATCGAGCAGAACTTCGGCCCGCACATGGAGCAGAAGTGGGCGGTCTTGGCAGGCTCGGCCGGCAGGGTCTCGTCGTGGAACTCCCTGGCCGTGTCCGGGTCCAGGGCGAGGTTGAACTGGTCCTCCCACCGGAACTCGAAGCGGGCGTCGGACAGTGCGTCGTCCCACTCCTGGGCGCCCGGGTGCCCCTTGGCGAGATCGGCCGCGTGCGCGGCGATCTTGTAGGTGATGACGCCGGTCTTGACGTCGTCACGGTTGGGCAGGCCCAGGTGCTCCTTGGGCGTGACGTAGCAGAGCATCGCCGTGCCCCACCAGGCGATCATCGCGGCGCCGATACCGGAGGTGATGTGGTCGTACGCCGGGGCGATGTCCGTGGTCAGCGGGCCGAGCGTATAGAACGGAGCTTCATCGCAGATCTCCTGCTGAAGGTCGATGTTCTCCTTGATCTTGTGCATCGGGACATGTCCCGGGCCCTCGATCATCGTCTGTACGTGGAAACGCCTGGCGATCCGGTTGAGTTCCCCGAGCGTCTTCAACTCCGCGAACTGTGCCTCGTCGTTGGCGTCCGCGATCGAGCCCGGCCGGAGACCGTCGCCCAGCGAGTACGTGACGTCGTAGGCGGCGAGGATCTCGCAGAGCTCCTCGAAGTTCTCGTACAGGAAAGACTCCTTGTGGTGCGCCAGGCACCAGGCGGCCATGATCGAGCCACCGCGCGAGACGATGCCGGTCTTGCGGTTGGCGGTGAGCGGCACGTACGGCAGCCGGACGCCCGCGTGGACGGTCATGTAGTCCACGCCCTGCTCAGCCTGCTCGATGACCGTGTCCTTGTAGATCTCCCAGGTCAGTTCCTCGGCCCTGCCGTCGACCTTCTCCAGGGCCTGGTACAGCGGCACCGTGCCGATGGGGACGGGGGAGTTGCGCAGCACCCACTCGCGGGTCGTGTGGATGTTGCGACCGGTGGACAGGTCCATGACCGTGTCAGCACCCCAACGGGTCGCCCAGGTCATCTTCTCCACCTCCTCCTCGATGGAGGAGGTCACCGCGGAGTTGCCGATGTTGGCGTTGACCTTCACCAGGAACCGCTTGCCGATGATCATCGGCTCGATCTCCGGGTGGTTGACGTTGGCCGGCAGCACCGCCCGGCCCGCCGCGATCTCCTCGCGGACCACTTCGGGAGAGACGTTCTCCCGGATGGCCACGTACTCCATCTCCGGGGTGATCTCGCCCCGGCGGGCGTACGCGAGCTGGGTCACCGCCTCGCCGCCCCGGCCCCGCCGTGGCTGGCGCGGCCGTCCGGGGAAGACCGCGTCCAGGTTGCGCAACCCACCGCGCGGCGAGGTGTGCTTGATCCCGTCGTCCTCGGGACGGACGGGACGGCCCGCGTACTCCTCGGTGTCACCGCGGGCGATGATCCAGTTCTCCCGCAACGGCGGCAGGCCCCTGCGGACGTCGGTGTCGACGAGCGGATCGGTGTACGGGCCCGACGTGTCGTACAGCGTGACCGACTGCCCGTTGGTGAGGTGCACCTGACGGACCGGCACGCGCAGGTCGGGGCGCGAACCCTCGACGTACGCCTTGTGCCATCCGATGGACTTCCCGGCCTCCTGGGACTTCTCGTCCTGGACGGAGGCAGGCGTGCGTGCGTCCTTGTTGGTCATGAGACCTACTCCCTACGCCGGCATTACCCGGTAACAGGTTCGGCGGTCGACGCAGCGGTTTCCGTCTGGCGACATTTCGCGCGGAACATCGCTTGTTCCACGTGAAACATTGCGCGTACGGAGGTCAGCGCCCTCTCAGCCCGGTGCTCCGAGCTCCCGCGTGTGCAAAGGTGCCTCCACGCTAGCGTCATTTGTGGCGCGGTGAACAGTGGGCCCCCTGCCGCTGTTGCAATGATCAGGCGGTGACCCGAATGCAGCAGCACCCGTATCGGCCGCCCGAGCCGCGTCGCCGACCGCGCTCGGGACAAGGCGACGGCCGGGCCCCCGGACCGGAAAGCGTCCGCGACGACAGCCGCGCTGAGGGCCACGGTGAGGACCACGGACAGGCAGGCGGTCACGCACACGGTCACAGCCACAGACACGGGCGTGGGAGCGGCCACGGGCACGGGCACAGCCATGGACCCGCCGCCCCCGTCTCCAAGCACCTGCGCAAGGTCATCGCCGCGATCCTGGTCCCGTTCACTGTGGCGGTGGTCGTCGGCCTGGTGGTGCTCTGGCCCGGTGGTGCCCCGTCCCACAAGCGCAGTGGCGTCGGCTTCGACCGGGAGACGCAGCAGGCCACGGTCACCAGGGTCATCGAGGTGAGCTGCACGTCGGTGAACGCCTCCGGTGGCGCCCCGTCCGGTGACACCTCCACCGCCCAGACCACGCCGGCGGAGCAGGGGGCGAAGGGAAGCTGCAAGAAGGCGACAGTCCGGGTCGACACCGGCAAGGACAAGGGCCGTACGTTCACCGAGATCGTCCAGCCCGACCAGCCCCGGCAACTGCACCAGGGCGAGAAGGTGGTGGCCGCCTACGAACCCTCGGCGCCGAAGGACCTGCAGTATTCGGTGACCGACGTGAACCGGAAGTTCCCGATGGCGCTGCTCGCTGGGATCTTCGCGTTCGCCGTCGTGGTGGTCGGCAGGCTGCGGGGCGTGATGGCACTGGTCGCGCTGGCCGTCAGCTTCCTGGTGCTGACCCTGTTCATCCTGCCTGCGATCCTGCAGGGCTCGAACCCGCTGCTCGTCGCCGTGGTCGGATCGAGCGCCATCATGCTGATCGCCCTGTACATGTGCCACGGCCTGTCGGCCCGCACCTCGGTGGCGGTGCTCGGCACACTCGCCTCGCTGATGCTGATCGGCGTGCTCGGCTCGCAGTTCATCGGCTGGGCCGCCCTCACCGGCAACACCGACGACAGCACCGGCCTGATCCACGGCCTCTATCCGAAGATCGACATGAGCGGACTGCTGCTCGCCGGCGTCATCATCGGCTCCCTCGGCGTCCTCGACGACGTCACCGTGACCCAGACATCCGCCGTCTGGGAACTGCACGAGGCCAACCCGGCGATGGGCTGGCGCGGACTGTACCGGGCGGGCATCCGCATCGGCCGCGACCACATCGCCTCCGTGGTCAACACCCTCGTCCTCGCCTACGCCGGAGCCGCACTGCCGCTCCTGCTCCTCTTCTCCATCGCACAGAGCGGCGTGAGCACGGTCGCCAACAGCGAGCTGGTCGCCGAAGAGATCGTGCGCACCCTGGTCGGCTCGATCGGCCTGGTCGCCTCGGTCCCGGTCACCACACTGCTCGCCGCCCTGGTGGTCTCGGCCGACCGCACCGGTCCGAGCACCCCGGCACCGGCCGGGGCACAGCCCGTCCCGGCACGCGGGGGCCGGGGGCGACGCCGGAAGCGGTAAGGCGAGCAAGCCGACGCGAGCGGCAGTGAGCCAGCCCGTCTGGGGCCGGACTCAAGCAGCAGCAGGCCCGTCCATGGCCGACTCACGCAAGCAGTGAGCCGGTGCCGGCGCGGCCGATGCGCGCCGAGGTAGCCGACCGAACCTCAGCTCCCCATTGCAGAAGCGTTCCTGCACGATTCCAGGCGGCACGGCGGAGCACCTGGCGCCCGTGCCGTAACGCTTCAGCCGGCGCTCTGCTCCTCGGCCAGGATGCGGTCCAGGGCCTCTTCCAGATGGGCGTCGAAATCGGCCAGCGCGCCCTCCTGACCGAGCGGCACCAGCTTGTCCGTGCGGTCCAGGAAGGCCACCAGCGGCGGCGCGGAGGACCGGAACAGGGCCTGGTCGCTGCCCACCTGAAGCCTGATCAGCACCTCGCCCAGCACCTCGCAATCGGCGGGCGCGATGTGCACATCCCCCTCCCCGCACGGCCGGCCGACGCCGTCGATCAGCAGCTCACGCCCGAACGCCCAGGTCACCGGTGCGTCACCGGGCAGATGGAAGGTGAGCCGGACGGCATAGGGATCACTGGTCTCGTAGCGCAACTCCACCGGGATGCGGAAGGAGAGCTCCTCCGACACGAGAAAGCTCATCATGACTTCTGCCTGTACGGACTCGCGCATCGTCTACCCCGTCGTATGGACGTCGACTGGCCGGGCCTGATCCCTCTAACCGTGGTCAAATCTTGCTGAACGTACACGGCAGATCACAAGGAGTAAGTTTTCAGATACTGATAGGGAAGGTGAGCGCCCCCAGATGCCGCCCGATCTCCGCCTGCAGTTGGCGCGCCGCGGGCAGCAGCCGGTCGGCCTGGTGGGCGGGCAGCGACATGGCCATCGTGGCCACCGTGGTGCCGACCGTGATCGGGACCGCCGCGCAGACCGTCCCGAGGGCGTACTCCTGACGCTCCACCACCGGTTCCATGCGTGGCATCCGGGCCAGTCGTCGCAACAGGGCGTTGTTGTCACGCACCGTGTACGGAGTGATGGACTGCACGGGGTAGCGCGCGAGATGGTCGCGGCGGGCGTCCTCGTCCAGCTGGGAGAGCAGACACTGCCCGATGGCGTGCGCGTGGCCGGTCTCGCGGAAGTCGGCCCACTCCTCGACCGCCGGCGCCTCGGGGGACTCGGAGACGCACATGACCTCGATCTCGCCGTCCCGGTACATCGCGTAGTACACCGGCACTCCGATGGAATCGCGCCAGTGCGCGAGCGTGTCCGCCACCGCGCTGCGACGTTTCTGCTGTGCTCCGCTGCTGCCCAGTCGTTCGACTGCCTCGCCGAGGAAGAACAGCCCCTTCTCGCGCCGCAGATAGCCCTCGTGCACCAGGGTGCGCAGCAGGTGGTACGTCGTCGGGAGGGCGAGGCCGGTCTCGCGCGCGAGTTGTTTGGCGGGGGCGCCGTACGCATGTGCGGCGACGGCCTCGAGAAGGCGCATGGCGCGCTGGACGGATCCGATGAGTGTCGCGGCCGCCGGCGGGCCGGGGGCGTCGGTGGTGTGCTGCGGTCCGGAGGTGTCCGCTGGGTGGGGTGCTCCGGGGATGTCGATGGTGTGCGGTGGACCGGAGGCGGCGTTGGGGTGTGGTTGTCCCGGGACCACGACGGAGGGTGGCCGCTGGGCCGGCGGCGCGCAGGAGCGCGGTGGGGTGGGGGGTGCGTGCGGATCTGCAGGTGCGGTTTCAACCGTGGCCAAGGGTCACTCCCGGAGCGCGAGGGGCAGCCCGTGCAGGGGAAGAGCACGGTGGGGATCTGCGCCGCCCGCGGGGCCGGACCCCGCGGGAGTTCCGGACTCTAATCGTCCGCCGCCGCACGCAGACGGCCACACGGGGAAACTTCCCTCGCCCGAGGGAAACCGGTGATCGCCTTGCCGGGAACCGGTGATGCCGTCACCGGTCACCAGTCCCCGGGGCTGTCACCAGTCACTGCGCGACGAGGAGCTCGACATGAACTTGCGCACGATGTAGATGAGTCCGCCGACCAGAGCGACGAAGATCAGCGCCTTGAACAGCAGACCGATCACGAACCCGACCACGGTTGCTATCAGGCCGCCGAACACGACCAGGGCGATGACCGGCACCGCGACCCACTTCACCCACCACGGCAGTCCCGCGAAGATCTCTCGCATCGCCCTCGTCCTTTGCGTCTCGTACGTCTGAGTGCTCGTACGCCTTTTCACGTACGGCCTTGATGTTCTGCACTCGATGCTAGGGCCGACGAGGGGTCCCGCGGGGGCCTCGCGCCCCTTGTCCTCCCCTGACCCGTCCCCTAGGGAACCCGGGGGCCCCGGCTCACGCCTCGGGCGGAGAGAAGACGACGAGAACCCTCAGGTCCTCGCTGATGTGGTGGAACTTGTGGGCAACCCCGGCCGGCACGTACACCACGCTGCCCCGCGCCACCTCGGTCGTCTCCAGTCCCACCGTGATCGACGCCCTGCCGCTGACGACGAAGTACACCTCGTCCTGGTTGTGCGGCTTCTGCGGGTCGTGCTCGCCCGCGTTGAGGGCGTAGAGGCCGACGGACATGTTCCGCTCCCGCAGGAACTGAAGGTACGCCCCCTCGTTGGCGGCTCGCTCCGTCTCCAGTTCGTCCAGCCGGAATGCCTTCATCGCCTCTGTCGCCCTCGCCTCTGCACTGTTCCGATCCGGTCTGCCACGATCAGACACATGAAGAATTTCGTAGTCAAGACGATCGCCAACGCGGGCGCCCTTGCGGTTGCCGTCTGGCTGTTGGACAAGATCACTCTGACGGGTGACAGCACGGCCAAGAAGGCCGGCACGCTGATCGTCGTCGCGCTGATCTTCGGCCTGGTGAACTGGCTGGTCAAGCCGATCGTGAAGGTCCTCACCTTCCCGCTGTTCATCCTGACCCTGGGCCTGATCACCCTGGTCGTGAACGCGCTGATGCTGCTGCTGACCTCCTGGGTCTGCGGCAAGCTCGACCTGAGCTTCCACGTGCAGGGGTTCTGGACGGCCGTCGTCGGCGGCCTGATCGTCTCCGTCGTCTCCTGGGCGCTGCACGTCGTCCTGCCCGACGAGGACTGAGCACACGATGGCCTACCGCGTCTGCTTCGTGTGCACCGGCAACATCTGCCGCTCCCCGATGGCCGCATCCGTCTTCCGCGCGCGCGTGGCGGAGGCCGGCCTCGAGGACCGGGTGGAGGTCGACAGCGCCGGCACCGGCGGCTGGCACGAGGGCGAGCCCGGCGACCCGCGGACCGTCTCGGTCCTCGAGGAGCACGCCTACGACAGCGATCACATCGCCCGCCAGTTCCAGCCGTCGTGGTTCTCCCGCCTCGACCTGGTGATCGCCCTCGACGCCGGCCATCTCAAGGCCCTGCGCCGCCTCGCGCCCACCGAGGAGGACGCGCGCAAGGTCCGCCTGCTGCGCTCGTACGATCCCTCCGCCGGGGACGACCTCGACGTGCCGGATCCGTACTACGGACCCCGGGACGGCTTCGAGGAATGCCTTGGGATGATCGAGGCGGCGAGCGTCGGTCTGCTCGCCGCCGTACGCGAGCAGTTGGAAGGACGGGCCGCATGAGCGACACCCCCGGGGACCAGGGCGGTACCGGCGACGGTACGCGCGCGGTACGCGCCGGACTGCCCGAACCGGTCAAGCACGAGCCGACCCTGCCCGGACCGGTGTTCGCGGCGCACTTCCATCTGCCCGGCGAGGTGACGGGCCCGTACTCGTACGGCCGTGACGACAACCCGACCTGGACGCTGCTGGAACGGGCCATCGGCGAGCTGGAGGCGCCCGGGCGGGACGATGTCGAGACGCTGGTCTTCGCCTCCGGCATGGCGGCGATCTCCTCCGTGCTGTTCTCCCAGCTGCGCGCCGGGGACGCCGTCGTGCTGCCCTCCGACGGCTATCAGGTGCTGCCGCTGGTCCGCGCCCAGCTGGAGGCGTACGGCGTCGAGGTGCGCACCGCCCCCACCGGCGGCGAGGCCCAGCTGGGAGTTCTCGACGGCGCCCGGCTGCTGTGCATCGAGTCCCCGTCGAACCCGGGGCTCGACGTGTGCGACATCCGACGACTGGTGCAGGCGGCCCACGCGCAGGGCGCCCTGGTGGCCGTCGACAACACCCTCGCCACCCCGCTCGGGCAGCGTCCGCTGGAGCTGGGCGCCGACTTCTCCGTGGCCAGCGGCACCAAGCAGCTCACCGGCCACGGTGACGTGCTGCTGGGCTATGTCGCCGGCCGCGACACCGAGGCGATGGCCGCCGTACGACGCTGGCGCAAGATCGTCGGCGCGATCTCCGGGCCGATGGAGGCCTGGCTCGCGCACCGGTCCATCGCCACGCTCCAACTGCGCGTCGACCGGCAGAACGCCACCGCCCTCGCGGTCGCCGAGGCGCTGAAGCAGCGGCCCGAGGTGTCCGGCCTGCGCTACCCCGGGTTGCCCGACGACCCCTCGCACAAGACCGCCTCGCAGCAGATGCGCCGCTACGGCTGCGTGGTCTCCTTCACGCTGCCGACACGCGCGCGTGCCGAACGATTCCTCGAGGCCCTGCGCCTGGTGGAGGACGCCACAAGCTTCGGCGGTGTGCGTTCCACGGCCGAGCGGCGCCGCCGCTGGGGCGGGGACGCGGTCCCGGAAGGCTTCATCCGTATGTCCGTCGGCGCCGAGGATCCCGAGGATCTCATCGCCGACGTGCTGCGGGCCCTGGACGAGTCGGCCGAGTCCGCCGAGTGACCCATGGCCGTCCGGCCGACGGCGCACGACGGTCCGAGCCTCCCCCCTCGTGGCTCGGACCGTCTTCGGTTCCTGCGCGCGAAGAACCGTGCGAACAAGGCTAGTTGACTCTCCGTCAGTGTCCAATCACGCTAGCGACAAAGACCTATCGACTTATTTATAGTTGGGTCCTGCCTGGGGGCCGGAGGAGGGCAGAGACAAAGGGAGGGCACGCCATGGACCTGGCCTTGCTGCGCACTTTCGTCACTGTGCACCGGGCTGGTTCGTTCACCCGCGCCGCCGCCCTGCTCGGTCTCTCCCAGCCCGCCGTCACCTCGCAGATTCGCACACTGGAACGACAGCTCGGCAAGCCTCTCTTCCTCCGTCAGGCGCGCGGGGTGACCCCGACGACCATCGGCGACGAGCTCGCACACAAGGCCGCTCCCCATCTCGACGCCCTGGTCGAGATAGCCGAGAGCGGCCTGGACGACGAGTCCTCGCTCAGAACCCTCCACCTCGCCGGCCCGCCCGAGTTCACCGCCGAACGCGCCCTGCCCGCCCTGACCGAGCTGACCGGCGACGACGGCCAGGGATTCGCGCTCCGCGCCTCCTTCGGCACGGCGGAGGAAACGCTGGAGGGACTGGCCGCCGGACATCATGATCTGGCCATCAGTACGGCCCGTCCGCGCGGCGCTCTGCTGACCGCGACTCCGCTCTGCGACGAGGAACACGTGCTGGTCGCCGCCCCTCGCTGGGTGGAGCGGATCGGTGCGGAGGCACTGCGCCTGAAGGGGGCGCCCGCACTGGAGGATCTGCCCGTCGTCGAGGTCCACGAGTCGCTGCCTTTCGTCTCGCGCTACTGGGCCTCCGTCTTCGACTCACGCCCAGCCGCCTCGGGCACGGTCATCGTTCCGGATCTACGCGCGGTGCTCGCCTGCGCGATCGCGGGTGCCGGACTTGCGGTGCTGCCCCGCTATCTGTGTGCCTCCGCCCTCGAAGACGGCACGATCGCGACACTGCACGATCCGGCCGTGCCGCCGCTGCGCACCTACTTCCTGGTGGTGCGCACCGGCACCCTCGCCATGCCTCACGTTGCACGGGCCCATGAGTGGCTTCAGCGGGCGGCCACGGCCTGGTGCTGAGACCTCCCGTCACAGCGTCCACGGAAGGCGATCACAAGGTGACTCCTTGCGATGTTTCACGTGGAACCAGCCGGGCCACATTTCTCCCATGACCGTCCGACCCGTGGTCAAGCGCACCGCCCGTGCCATTCTCCTCGACGGTGACGACCTGATCCTGATCAAGCGCACCAAGCCCGGTGTCGATCCCTACTGGGTCACTCCCGGTGGCGGGGTCGAACCCGAGGACCCGACCGTCGTGGATGCCCTGCACCGGGAGGTGTCCGAGGAACTCGGAGCCAAGATCACCGATGTGGTGCCGTGCTTCGTGGACACCGTCGAGCACATCGGCGAGGACGGCGGCGCGACCGGCGTGAAGGTGCAGCACTTCTTCGTCTGCCGACTGGAGTCCATGGACCCTACCCGGCGGCACGGCCCTGAAGTGGACGAGCCGGCCGGTGAGTACGAGATCGTCCGCGTCCCCTTCACTCGGGTCGGCATCGCTTCCGTCCACCTGGTGCCGCTGTCATTGCGCCACTATCTGGACGGCAATATCGAGGGGGTGCGCGCCATGCACGCTCCCGACCTCGGGTAGCGCACTCAGTTCCCGACGACGAGCAGTTCCTCCACCGAGTCATGCCGTATGCGGTTCGACGGGATGCCGATGTCCCGGAGCGTGTCGATGCCGCTACGGATCATTCCGGGCGGGCCCGAGAGATAGGCGTCGTACTCGTACCAGGGGCCGTAGTCGCGCAGGGCGTCGGGGAGCTGGACATGGGCCTGCTGGTCGATGACCGCCCGGACGGACAGCCAAGGGTGGCTCTGCTGGAGCCGGAGCATGGTGTCGATGTCGTAGAGGTCGTGGTCGGTGCGGGCACCGTAGAACACATCGACAGGCCGACGCTCTCCACGCTCGGCGACGTCCTCGACCAGAGCCTTGATGGGCGCTATGCCGGTGCCGCCGCCCAGACAGAGCAGTCCGCTGTCGGTCGTATGGTCAACGGTCATGGAGCCGGTCGGCGGCCCGAGGCGTACGACGTCTCCGGGCCGCGCCCGGTGCACCAGCGCATTGGAGACCCAGCCGGCCGGTACGGCCTTCACATGGAACGTCAGCAGACCGTCCGAGCGGGGCGCGGACGCGAACGAGTAGTGCCGCCACACCCGTGGCCACCACGGCGTCTCCACGCTCGTGTACTGGCCTGCAAGGAAGGGATAGGGCTGGCCGGGGCGGACGGTGAGGATCGCGACGTCGGGAGTTCTGAGATCGTGGGTGACGATCTCGGCCTGCCACCAGGCCGGAGAACGCAGTTCGTCCGCCGCCGCAGCGTCGATCATGACCTGGGAGATCGTCGTGTATGCCCGCACCCAGGCCGCCTCGACCTCCGGGCTCCAGACGGTGGCGGCGTAGTTGCTCAACGCGCCGATCAGGCATTCCCCGACGGCCGGATAGTGCTCGGCGCGCGTCCCGTACTTGCGGTGTCCACGACCCAGGCCCTGCAGGTAGTCGACGAGCACCGAGGTGTTGTCCAGGTGCTCGGCCGCGGTGAGCAGCGCCTTCAGCAGACGCTCCCGCTGGCCGTCCATCGCGGCCGGGAACAGTGCCCGCAGCTCGGGATGGCGGACGAAGAGCAGCGCGTAGAAGTAAGAGGTGACCTTGTCGGCGATCGGGGCTATCTCGGCCAACGTGCGGCGTATGAGGATGGCGTCCGCAGACCCCTCCTCGACGACAGACGCCGGTCGCTGAGCCGGCACGCGCTCTGGGCTGTCCGGCGGCAGTGGAGCCGACGGTTCCGTGCGCGGAGTGAACCAGCCGGACCCGCCCGACATTCCGTTCTCCCCCGACGTGGTGGTCGGAGCATCCATGGTTGCCTCGCCTCGAACGTCTAGCGGTCGGTCTGCGCACCTCCCTCCTCGAAGGAGGTGCATGCTTTCCCCCGGCGGGCGGCCTGCCGTAGCACCCCGCAGCGTTACATCCCGATCGGATGCCGCGGTCGCATACCCGGAAACGCGGGTCTCGCGCTTTCCGTCCCACTAGGCTGCTTGCCCTGCTCTCGGCCCGCACGGGACTGTGGACCCCATCCCGGACGTGAACCGGAGTCGACCCTACCGGCCGTCGCCGTGCACACAAGTCCCCCCTTCCTTCCTCACGAATCGGGCAAGGGTGCGAACCATGAAGTCCGACAACTACGGGGCAGGACGAACCAATTCATAGGCATCCCACAGATCCCGCCCCGTGTACCAGTACGTAGCGAGTTCTGCCAGGTGGGCGTCCCCATTGACCGCCACGGAAACCGGTACGACAGCAAACAGGTCCTTGTCCGACATCGAGTCGCCGTACGCCACACAGTCCGCCCGTGCCACGCCGAACTCCTCGCAGAGCCGGTCGGCAATGGTCACCTTGGCCGCGGCACTGAGCACCCCGGACGGATCCACGGGCTCGGTGAACGGGACGGCCGGGAAGCGGGATCCATGAGCCGCATGAGCGCCCCAGTCAAGAAGGCGCTCCACGAAGAAGGACGGCGAGAGCGACACCACCGCGCAGTATTCGCCGGCGTCTCTGATCTCTGCCCAGACCTCACGGATGCGGTCCAGCCAGGGAGCCGCCTCGAATGCCGCGCTCACATGCGCCTCGGTCAGACCGGACCACAGGTCGTACACCCGCGCCGCATACTCCGGCGCGCCGATCCGCCCCTCCGCGATCGCCAGGTCCAGCGCCACGGTCTCCTCTACCAGCCCCAACTGGCGGGAAATCTCCACCGGAGCCGTACTGCCGTGCAGCAATGTGCCGTCAAGATCGAAGAGATGAAGTCTCGCCATGGCGCCCGAGGCTAACCGGCCGCCGAGGTTTCACGTGAAACACTCCCGCCTGTCCACCGGCTGTGCACAGGGCCACGACATGACCAAAAGCACGTGTGTCTGCAGGGAAACGGGTGGACGTCGAAGGTGCCGGTCGGACAGCCTGACCTGCGTGTCGACTCCTTCCCTCGCCGCTCTGCCCATCCGCCGTCTGACGCTTCGCGATCTCACCGCCTGCGCCGACTTGTCCGAGGACCGGGGGTGGCCACGCGAGGAACACAAGTGGGGATTCCTCCTCACCGCCGGAAAGGGCTTCGGCATCGACGACCCTCAGGGTGGTCTCGTCGCCGCATGCGTCGTTACGGAGTACGGCCCATGGGGGCGCCCCGATCTCGGCGCCATCGGCATGGTCCTGGTGGCCGAACGCCATGCCCGCCAGGGCGTCGGGCGCCGCCTGATGCGCCATGTCGTGTCGACCATGGGGACCACACCGCTCACCCTGCACGCCACACCCAACGGCCGTCCCCTGTACGAGGAGCTGGGCTTCAAGGTGGCGGGCCGGGCGGAGATGCTGAGGGGCCGCTTCACTCCCGGCGGGCCGGAGACCCACGTGTTCACGCGTGCCGCCGCCGCGGAGGATCTGCCCGCGATCCTGCGTCTCGACGAAGAGGTGTTCGGCGCCGACCGCACTCCCCTGATCACCCGCCTGCCGGCCTTCGCCGACCAGTTGCGGGTGGCCGAGCAGGACGGCCGGATCATCGGCTACACGGCCGCGTGGCCCAACATGGACACCCATGTTGTCGGTCCCCTGGTGGCCCGGGACACGGAGACCGCCATGGCCCTGATCAGCTCGCTGGCAGCCCACACGGACCGTCCCCTGCGCACCGACATCGATGTACGGCATGAGGAACTGCTGACATGGGCGAAGGCACGAGGGCTCGCCTCCGTGGCCTTCAACGCCGTGATGACGTACGGCATCGCTGACCTCCCGGGCGACTGGACCCGCAGGTTCGCACCGCTGACTGTCGCCGCGGGCTGAGTCTTTGTGCGACGAACGCCGGTCCCGCCGCGTCGTGCGGCGGGACCGGCGTTGTCACTGTGGGCTCGTGGCTCAGGCGAGTGCCCGTACGGCCGCGGTGGCGAAGCCGTGGTCCTGATCGGGCGCACCACCGCCGACGCCGATCGCGCCGATCAGCCGTCCGTCCCGGTGGATGGGCACTCCCCCGGCGATGAACAGCAGGGGCCGGTCAAGAGCCGTGGGCAGGGTGTGGAAGACGCCGCCCGGCTGCACGGCGTCGACCAGGTCGGCGGTGGGGGTGTTCAGCTGCAGTGCTGTGTACGCCTTGCGGGTGCTGGTCTCGCCGGAGATCAGTACGGCCCGGTCGTCCCGGCGGAAGGCGAGCAGGTGGCCGCCCGCGTCCAGGACGGTGACGCTGACGGTGACCCCGGCTTCCTCGGCCGCACGGCGGGCCGCGGCGACGAGCAGTTCGGCGTCCTCGATGGACAGCGGGGCGACGGCGGTGGTGCTCATGGAGGTTCTCTCCTCGGGTGTTGCTGAGAGGGGATGCTTGCCGTGCCGGGAACGAGAGCCGCGGCACGGAGGTCTTGGGATACCGGGGGGAGGCCCCTGTGGTGCGAGGGGACTCAGTGGTGGACCGGCGTCTGCCGGGCGGCGGGCGTCCCGGAGGCGACCACGGTGCTGCGGGCGCCGTCACGGCGCTCCAGCGCCGCCGACAGGACGGCGAGGACCAGGGCGGCCGCGGCGAGGGCAGCGCCGACCCAGTTGGGGGCCGTGTAGCCGAAGCCGGCCGCGATCACGGTGCCGCCGAGCCAGGCGGACAGTGCGTTGCCCAGGTTGAAGGCGCCGATGTTCACGGCCGACGCCAGCGTGGGGGCGCCGTGCGCCTGGTCGAGCACGCGCTTCTGCAGTGGCGGTACGGTCGCGAAGCCCAGAGCGCCGATCAGCGCGATGGTCACGGCCGCCGCGATCTTGTTGTGCGCGGTGAGCGTGAAGAGCGCCAGGACGAGGGCGAGGGCGCCCAGCGACACGTACAGCATCGGCATCAGGGCGCGGTCGGCGAACTTGCCGCCGATGAGGTTGCCGCCGACCATGCCGAGGCCGAACAGGACCAGCAGCCAGATCACCGAGCCGTCGGCGAAGCCCGCGACGTGGGTCATCATCGGCGCGATGTAGGTGATGGCCGCGAAGACGCCGCCGAAGCCGAGGACGGTCATCGCCATGGCCAGCAGGACCTGGACGTTCTTGAAGGCGGCCAGTTCGTGCCGCAGGTGCACACCCTCGGGCCTCGGCATCTCGGGTACCAGCTTGGCGATGCCGACGAGGCCGACGACCCCGAGCGCGGCGACGACGGCGAAGGTGACGCGCCAGCCGACATGCTGGCCGATGAGCGTGCCCAGCGGGACGCCGATGACATTGGCGACGGTCAGGCCGGTGAACATCATGGCGATGGCGCCGGCCTTCTTGTGGGGCGCCACCAACTCGGCCGCCACGACGGAGCCGATACCGAAGAAGGCACCGTGAGCGAGCGAGGCGACCACGCGTCCGATCAGCATGATCGCGAAGGCGGGGGCGACGGCGGAGAGCAGGTTTCCGGCGATGAAGAGGCCCATCAGCAGCGTCAGCATGCGCTTGCGCGAGACCTTGGTGCCGAGCACGGTCATCAGCGGGGCGCCGATGACCACACCGAGGGCGTAGCCCGTCACGAGCAGGCCCGCCGTGGGGATGGAGACCCCGAAGTCACCCGCGACCTCGGGCAGCAAGCCCATGATCACGAATTCCGTCGTTCCGATTCCGAAAGCCCCGATCGCGAGGGCCAGGAGCGCGAGAGGCATGGGGGGTACCTTCCCAATTGATTGCAGATGCGCTTTGCCTGCGTCCAACAATACTTGCAGACGCGGACTACATGCAATCGCGCTCTATTGCGGACTTGCTCTACCCTGGATGCAGCCGTTCCGGGACGGAGGAGAACGCCCATGACAGCGACGGACCCCGCACTCACTGCCCTCGCACAGGGCTGGTGCGCCCTCTCCGCCCTGCACGGAAGGATCGAGGCGCATATCGAGCGCGCCCTGCAGGCGAAGCACGACCTGAGCGTGCGCGAGTACTCACTGCTCGACGTGCTGAGCCGCCAGCACGACGGCGAGGGCGGCCATCTGCAGATGAAGCAGGTCGCCGACGCGGTCGTCCTCAGCCAGAGCGCCACCACGCGCCTGGTGACCCGGCTGGAGGACCGCGGCCTGCTGGAGCGCTACCTGTGCCCCACCGACCGGCGCGGCATCTACACCAACGTCACCGACGCGGGCCTGCGACTGCTGGAGGAGGCACGCCCCACCAATGACGCCGCCCTGCGCGAGGCCCTGGACGAGGCTTCCAGGAATCCCGAACTGGCCCCGCTCGTACGGGTCGTGGAGTCCCTGAACGTGCCTGCATAAGGTGCACGCATGGGAGATCTTGAAATACGACGTGCGACCGCCGATGACCTTCCGGCGATCGTCGCAATGCTCGCCGACGATCCACTCGGTGCCCAGCGCGAGTCCCCCGACAACATGACCCCGTACCAGGTCGCGCTGGGACACCTGGAGGCCGACCCGAACCAGCACCTCGTCGTGGCCGTACGCGACGGCCGCGTGGTCGGGACGCTCCAGCTCACGATCATTCCGGGGCTCTCCCACAAGGGGGCGACCCGCGCGCTCATCGAGGCCGTCCGCATCCACGCGGATGAGCGGGGCAGCGGGCTGGGCAGCCTGCTGATCGAGTGGGCGATCGACACCGCCCGCCGGCTGGAGTGCCGGATGGTGCAGCTCACGTCCGACAAAACGCGCACCGACGCCCACCGTTTCTATGAACGGCTCGGTTTCAGCGCCACCCACGAGGGCTTCAAACTGCCGCTCTGACAGCGCCGCCGGACCAGGAACACCGTAGGGGGTGTGTTTCACGTGAAACACACCCCCTACACCGAGGACGGCTAGCCGATGCCCCGCCACCCCTCCGGATCCACGCCGCCGGGAACCGGCGCCTCGGGGGCGTACGGCTGCCGGGTGAACACGAACGAGCCGAGGTCGAGATGGCTCAGAGACCCGTCCGCGCGCCGTACCGGCCGCAACAGCTCTCCGGCGAAATAGCCCTCCAGCCCCGTCCAGGTGCCGTCACCGTTGGAGCGGAAGCGGGAGCGCCGGCCGCTGCCGGTCAGCGGACCGAGCGCGAGAAGGCCATCGGCGCTCACCCGAAGACCGAAGGCGTTGGTCCCCCAGTACCACTGCCCCACCAGGTCCAGGACCGCAGGGTCGACCTCGCTCAGCAGCCGCCAGGGCTCCGGGATCCGCGGCTCCGCCTCGGCGACGATCCGCACCAGGTCGGCACCCACCGCTCCCAGCAGCGGTCCACTGGTGCAGTTGGCGAGCACCACCGCAGCCACGTCGTCCTCCACACTGAGGGTGAGGTTCGCGAGGAAGCCCGGCAGTGAACCGGAGTGGCCGACCAGGAGCCGGCCGTCACGGCGCTGGATCTGCAGACCGAGTCCGTACGTGGCCCCGTCCAGCAGGTCCGCCGCCTCGGTGGGTGCCGCAGGCGTGCGCATCTCCCGCACCGACTCCGCGCTCAGCACCCGGTCGTCACCCGCGGCCAGAAACGCGGCGAACCGCGCCAGGTCCCCCGTGGTCGACCACAGTTGGCCGGCCGGCGCCATCCTGCCCAGGTCCTCCAGTGGCTCCGGCAGCATCGCGTCCGCCCACGGATGCACGGCCCATCCGCCGGCATGCGGAGCCTGCGGCTGCGCGCTCGTACGATGCAGTCCGAGCGGCTCGAGAATCTCGCTGCGCAGCACCTCCTCCCAGGGAGCGCCTCGCAGCTCCTCCACCAAGGCGCCGAGCACCGTGTAGCCGGGGTTGGAGTAGTGGTGCCGCCGGCCGACGGGGTGCAGCAGGGGCTGCTCGCCAAGCACATCGCTCAGCTCCGGGCGCAGGGTGCCCGGGGTCCGCTCCCACCAGGGCCCGGGCGACTCGGCCGCCAACCCCGCTGTGTGCGCGAGCAGTTCGGCAATCGTCGCCTCGCCCGCGCCGGTGCCGGGCAGGTGCTTCTCCAGCGGGTCACCGAGGTCGAGCAAGCCCTCGTCGCGCAGCCGCATCACCAGGACGGCGGTGAAGGTCTTGGTGATGGACCCGATCCTGTACTGCACGTTCTCGTCCGGCCCGTGCCCGTCCACCGAGGTCCGCGCCCCGTGCCACACCGCCTGTCCGCCCCGCACCACAGCCGCGACCAGCGACGGCGCCCGCCCTTCGGCCTGGGCGACGGCGATCCGGTGCAGCAGGGCGCGGCGCGTTCCGGGGAGCAGCTCTTCCTGAGATGACGTCATGGGCCCAGTTCAGCTGCTCGGGCGGCGGACGTCGAGTCCATTTGCCCGAGCGGACGCAGTCCTCCCGGGCCGGCTTCCGGATCAGGTCTGGGCCATGTCCACGAAGCGGGAGTAGTGGCCCTGGAAGGCGACCGTGATGGTGGCCGTGGGGCCGTTACGGTGCTTGGCCACGATCAGGTCGGCCTCGCCCGCGCGCGGGGACTCCTTCTCGTAGGCGTCCTCGCGGTGCAGCAGGATGACCATGTCGGCGTCCTGCTCGATGGAGCCGGACTCACGCAGGTCGGAGACCATCGGCTTCTTGTCCGTGCGCTGCTCGGGGCCACGGTTGAGCTGGGAGAGCGCGATAACCGGGATCTCCAGCTCCTTGGCGAGCAGCTTGAGGTTACGGGACATGTCCGAGACCTCCTGCTGACGGCTCTCGGCGCGCTTGGAGCCGCCGGACTGCATCAGCTGGAGGTAGTCGATGACGACCAGCTTCAGGTCGTTGCGCTGCTTCAGGCGCCGGCACTTGGCGCGGATCTCCATCATCGACAGGTTGGGGGAGTCGTCGATGTAGAGCGGCGCGGCCGAGACGTCCGGCATACGGCGGGCGAGCCTGGTCCAGTCCTCGTCGGTCATCGTGCCGGACCGCATGTGGTGCAGGGCGACCCGGGCCTCGGCGGACAGCAGACGCATCGCGATCTCGTTGCGGCCCATCTCGAGCGAGAAGATGACGCTCGGCAGGTTGTGCTTGATCGAGGCGGCCCGCGCGAAGTCCAGCGCGAGCGTCGACTTACCCATGGCGGGTCGGGCGGCGATGACGATCATCTGGCCCGGGTGCAGACCGTTGGTCAGCGAGTCGAAGTCGGTGAAGCCGGTCGGCACACCGGTCATCTCACCGCTGCGCGAGCCGATCGCCTCGATCTCGTCGAGAGCGCCTTCCATGATGTCGCCGAGCGGCAGATAGTCCTCACTGGTGCGCTGCTCGGTGACGGCATAGATCTCGGCCTGGGCGCTGTTGACGATCTCGTCCACGTCGCCGTCGGCCGCGTATCCCATCTGCGTGATGCGCGTGCCGGCTTCGACCAGGCGGCGCAGCACCGCCCGCTCGTGGACGATCTCCGCGTAGTACTCGGCGTTGGCCGCCGTCGGCACCGTCTGGACGAGGCTGTGCAGATACGCGGCCCCGCCGACCTTGTTGATCTCGCCGCGCTTGGTGAGTTCGGCGGCGATGGTGATCGGGTCGGCCGGCTCACCCTTGGCATAGACATCCAGGATCGCCTGGTAGATCGTCTCGTGCGCGGGCTTGTAGAAGTCGTGGCCTTTGAGGATCTCGACGACGTCGGCGATGGCGTCCTTGGACAGCAGCATGCCGCCCAGCACCGACTGTTCGGCGTCCAGGTCCTGCGGGGGGACCCGCTCGAAGGAGTGGCCCCCCTCGTCCCAGGAAGCGTTTTCCCGGCCCCGGTCGTGCTGTTCGTCACGGCCCCGGCCGCCGCCACCGGACCGGCGGGAGGCCGGCAGACGATCACTGGGCCCGGCATCGGCCCACGGATCGTCCAAGGGCTCGGAAATGCTCACCGAGCCACCTCCTCCCGTCCGCACGGCGGACCTCGCCGTGTCCTCTTTTGTACGGCACGACACTGACAAATGAGAGGCCCAACTCCGGTCCCGACGCGTCGGATTTGTGACGATTCCCAGGCCGAGGAAACGACGCTTTCCGAGCCGAGGAAAGGAGAGGGCGCCGGACAACGGTAGGCCTGCCGGCACCGTCAGCCAATCTGGTTATCCACAGGCCATGTGGACGACGGCCCGGATGCTGTGGAGAACTCGCCGAAACCTGTGCACGACCCGGTGGACGGGCCTGTGAACAAGCCCTCCCTCCCCCGCACAAGATCGCTCTGACCTGCACCTTTACCATCCACCGGCTGTGCAGAAGAAAAACTTCCCCAGTCGGGCCGAGATCGCTTCGAACGGTGCGCGAAAGGACACGCCCAGAGAGCAGGGGTAAGGGTCATTCAGGCATTGCATCACTTACCTGTGGACGATTAGATTAGTGCACATGACACAGGCTCCCGCGATACCCGAGGCTTCCCGACGGCGGCACGACAGAGAGATCGTCGCACTGGCCGTACCGGCCTTCGGTGCACTCGTCGCCGAGCCTCTCTTCGTCATGGCGGACAGTGCCATCGTCGGCCATCTCGGGACCGCCCAACTCGCCGGCCTCGGTGTTGCCTCAGCCCTGCTCACCACCGCGGTGAGCGTCTTCGTCTTTCTCGCCTACGCCACCACCGCCGCCGTGGCCCGGCGCGTCGGTGCCGGCGATCTGCAGGCCGCGATCCGCCAGGGCATGGACGGCATCTGGCTGGCACTGCTGCTCGGCATCGCCGTCATCGCCGTCGTCCTTCCGCTGGCCCCCGGCATCGTGCAGCTCTTCGGCGCCTCCGCGACCGCGGCTCCCTACGCCACGACGTACCTGCGCATCTCTTCACTGGGCATCCCGGCCATGCTGGTCGTCCTCGCCGCGACAGGAGTGCTCCGCGGACTGCAGAACACCAGAACCCCGCTCTTTGTCGCCGTCGCGGGCTTCGTCGCCAACGGCGCCCTGAATGCGGGACTCGTGTACGGTGCCGGGCTCGGCATCGCCGGTTCGGCCTGGGGCACGGTCATCGCCCAGTGTGGCATGGCGGCCGTCTATCTGACCGTGGTCGTACGCGGGGCCCGTAGGCACGGGGCTTCCCTGCGTCCGGACGCCGCCGGAATCCGGGCCTCGGCCCAGGCAGGCGTTCCGCTCCTGGTCCGCACACTGTCACTGCGGGCCATCCTGATGATCGCGACCGCGGTCGCGGCACATCTGGGCGACGCCGACATCGCCGCCCACCAGATCATCCTGTCCCTGTGGAGCCTGCTTGCCTTCGCTCTCGATGCGATAGCGATCGCGGGACAGGCCATCATCGGACGCCATCTCGGTGCGAACGACGCGCAAGGAGCGCGTGAGGCCTGCCGTCGCATGGTCCAGTGGGGCGTCGCGACCGGTGTGGTCCTCGGTCTGCTCGTGGTGGCCGCCCGCCCGCTGTTCCTGCCACTGTTCACCAATGACATCGTGGTCAAGGACGCGGCCCTGCCCGCGCTGCTGATGGTGGCGCTCTCACAACCCATCTGCGGGATCGTCTTCGTGCTGGACGGCGTCCTGATGGGCGCGGGCGACGGCCCATACCTGGCCGGGGCCATGGTCGTCACGCTCGCGGTGTTCGCTCCGGTCGCCCTGCTCATCCCCACCCTGGGCGGAGGGCTCACCGCGCTGTGGGCGGCGATGACGCTGATGATGACCATTCGCATGCTGACCCTGTGGCTACGCGCGCGCTCAGGTCGCTGGATCGTCACCGGCGCCATCCGCTGACCGGATCGGCGGGGCCGTCACACCGTCCCGGTTTCACGTGAAACATGCCGCACCTGACCGCGGAGAATTCCGGCACCGCACACGAAGAGGGGCCGCCCCCTGCGGGGCGGCCCCTCTTAGCGGCTCGAGCCGAGCGCAGCGTCAGGCCGCGATGACCTCGATGTTGACCTTGGCGGCAACCTCGGGGTGCAGACGCACGGACGTCTCGTGGGCGCCCAGGGTCTTGATCGGGGCGGACAGCTCGATGCGGCGCTTGTCGACCTCGGGGCCACCGGACGCCTTGATCGCGGACGCGATGTCGGCCGGGGTGACGGAACCGAAGAGACGGCCGGACTCGCCGGAGCGGACCGCCAGGCGGACCTTGACGCCCTCGAGCTGAGCCTTGACCTGGTTGGCCTGCTCGATGGTCTGGATCTCGTGGATCTTGCGAGCGCGGCGGATCTGCTCGACGTCCTTCTCGCCACCCTTGGTCCAGCGGATGGCAAACTTCCGCGGGATCAGGTAGTTGCGAGCGTAACCGTCCTTGACGTCAACGACGTCGCCAGCGGCACCGAGGCCGGAGACCTCGTGGGTGAGGATGATCTTCATGAGTCGGTCACCCTTCCCTTAGCGCGCGGTGGACGTGTAGGGCAGCAGCGCCATCTCACGGCTGTTCTTGACGGCCGTGGCGACGTCACGCTGGTGCTGCGTGCAGTTGCCGGTCACGCGGCGGGCACGGATCTTGCCGCGGTCGGAAATGAACTTCCGCAGCATGTTCGTGTCCTTGTAGTCCACGTACGTGACCTTGTCCTTGCAGAAAGCGCAGACCTTCTTCTTCGGCTTGCGCACAGGCGGCTTCGCCATGGTGTTTCTCCTGTGTGATCAAGAAGTTTGGGGTACGGCCCGCCCCTGGTCCGAGGACCTAGAAGGGGGGCTCGTCCGAGTAGCCGCCACCGCCGCCGGAGCCTCCGCCCCAGCCACCGCCGGCCTGGCCGCCGCCCTGGTTGCCACCGGCAGGAGCGCCGGTCGCCCACGGGTCGTCGGCCGGAGCACCGCCGCCCTGCTGGCCGCCACCGGGGCCTCCGCCCCAGCCGCCGCCACCCTGGCCGCCACCGCCGCCGTAACCGCCCTGGCCACCGCGAGCGCCACCGGCGGTCTTGGTGACCTTGGCCGTGGCGTTGCGCAGGCTGGGGCCGACTTCCTCGACGTCCAGCTCGTAGACCGTGCGCTTGACGCCCTCACGGTCCTCGTAGGACCGCTGCTTCAGCCGGCCCTGCACGATGACGCGCATGCCTCGCTGAAGCGACTCGGCGACGTTCTCCGCCGCCTGACGCCAGACCGAGCAGGTCAGGAACAGGCTCTCGCCGTCCTTCCACTCGTTCGTCTGACGGTCGAAGGTGCGGGGAGTGGACGCGACGCGGAACTTCGCGACCGCCGCACCGGACGGGGTGAAGCGCAGCTCGGGGTCGTCGACAAGATTGCCGATGACCGTGATGACGGTCTCGCCTGCCATGGGGGAACCTCTCGGCGGGTTTGCTGCTGGCTGCTTGGTGCTGCTACTCGAATCCCGAGATCAGCTGAGCGCGAGGGCTCAGTGCATCTCGGGGCGGAGGACCTTGGTCCGGAGGACCGACTCGTTCAGGTTCATCTGGCGGTCGAGCTCCTTGACGACCGCAGGCTCGGCCTGCAGGTCGATGACCGAGTAGATGCCCTCGGGCTTCTTCTTGATCTCGTAGGCGAGACGACGACGGCCCCAGGTGTCGATCTTCTCAACCTTGCCGCCACCGTCACGGACGACGGACAGGAAGTTCTCGATCAGCGGGGAGACAGCACGCTCCTCGAGATCGGGGTCGAGGATGACCATCACCTCGTAGTGACGCATGTGGAACCCACCTCCTTTGGACTCAGCGGCCACGGTCGTTCCGTGGCAGGAGGGTCGTGATGCGTACGCAACGGTATCGGCCGCCACTGACAATCGGGGGCCTCTGAGGGATCCCGCAGTGTTACCTGGGCAGGCATGGGCAGACACCAGTGCAGACGCTACAGACTACCCGCACACCCGCTTCCGGTTGAAATCCGCCCGGGAAGGCCGTCACCCTGTACACGTCGGGTGTGTACGGCGCTACTGTGCGCCGTCTTCCGCAGGAGGTGCCCATGGCACAGGCATTGCATCCCAACGTCGCCGGTTCCCTCTTCGCCACGGACGGCAAGCGCCGTCCGCTCCAGGACGCACTGACGGCGGCCACGCTCGCCCTCGGCGTGCTGTCCTTCATCACGTCCTTCTTCTCCGGCCTGCACCTGCTGTCCTCGTGGACGGGACTGGTGGGGCTGCTCGTCGGGGTCTACGGACAATGGATCTCGGTGACCACGCGGGAGCGCTTCGGGCTCGTAGTGGGTATGGGCGCCTCGGGAGTCGGTTTCCTCATCAGCATGGCGAACGGCGGATTGTTCGGCGGCCTCTTCTAGCAAGACGCCCAGTCGGGTTCTAAGCAGTACGGCCAGTCGGGGCGCTCGCACGGCGCAGTAGGCTTCGGCGCGAGAGCCGGAGCCCCTGTACCCATGGGGACACACCAGCCCGAGGAGCGCCCCGACATGAGCCTGACCCTGAGGACCATCAGCCGCGAGCAACATCTGGCGTACATCCAGAGCCTGCCGGCGGCGAGCCACATGCAGGTTCCGGCCTGGGCCGATGTGAAGGCGGAGTGGCGCTCGGAGAACCTCGGCTGGTTCGACGACCGCACCGGCGAGCTGGTCGGCGTGGGCCTGGTCCTCTACCGCCAGCTGCCCAAGATCAAGCGCTACCTCGCCTATCTGCCCGAGGGCCCGGTCATCAACTGGTTCGCGCCGAACCTGGACGACTGGATCCAGCCGATGCTGGCGCACCTGAAGCAGCAGGGCGCCTTCTCCGTGAAGATGGGCCCGCCGGTGATCATCCGGCGCTGGAACGCCGAGACGATCAAGAAGGGCATCCAGGACCAGGACGTCAAGCGTCTGCGGGACCTGGAGGCGGACTTCATCGAGCCGCGCGCCTTCGAGGTGGCGGACAAGCTGCGCCGCATGGGCTGGCAGCAGGGCGAGGACGGCGGCGCCGGGTTCGGCGACGTGCAGCCCCGCTATGTCTTCCAGGTGCCGCTGGCGAACCGTTCCCTGGAAGAGGTCCACAAGAACCTCAACCAGCTGTGGCGCCGCAACATCAAGAAGGCCGAGAAGGCCGGCGTCGAGGTCGTCCAGGGCGGCTACCAGGACCTGGCCGAGTGGCAGCGGCTGTACGAGATCACCGCTGTGCGCGACCACTTCCGGCCGCGCCCGCTGTCGTACTTCCAGCGCATGTGGACGGCCCTCAACACCGAGGACCCCAACCGGATGCGGCTGTACTTCGCGCGGCACAACGGCGTGAACCTGTCCGCGGCGACGATGCTGATCGTCGGCGGACACGTCTGGTACTCCTATGGCGCCTCCGACAACATCGGCCGTGAGGTCCGGCCTTCGAACGCGATGCAGTGGCGGATGCTGCGCGACGCCTACGCGCTCGGCGCCACCGTCTACGACCTGCGCGGCATCTCCGACTCGCTGGACGAGACGGACCACCTGTTCGGCCTGATCCAGTTCAAGGTCGGCACCGGCGGTCAGGCCGCCGAGTACCTCGGCGAGTGGGACTTCCCGCTGAACAAGCTGCTCCACAAGGCACTCGACATCTACATGTCGCGCCGCTGAACCCCGGGCGTTTGATTCCATAGGCTTCACAGCTCTCACACCTCTGACAGACCGCTGCCACGAGAAAGGTTCCGGGTCCGGCCATGGCGCTCACGCTCTACGTCGACACCGCGCGCTGGCGGGCGCACCACAAGCACGTGCAGGAGCAGTTCCCGGGACTCGTCCCGGTCTGCAAGGGCAACGGCTACGGCTTCGGGCACGAGCGGTTGGCCGAGGAGGCCACGCGGCTCGGTGCGGACCTGCTCGCCGTCGGCACGACCTACGAGGCCGCGCGCATCAAGGACTTCTTCGGCGGTGACCTGCTGGTGCTGACGCCGTACCGGCGCGGAGAGGAGCCCGTGCCGCTGCCCGACCGGGTGGTGCGCTCGGTGTCGTCCATCGACGGGGTGTACGGCCTTGTCGGCGCCCGTGTCGTCATCGAGGTGATGTCCTCGATGAAGCGGCACGGCATCAGCGAGCAGGATCTGCCCCAGCTGCACCAGGCCATAGAGAACGTCCGGCTGGAGGGCTTCGCCCTTCATCTGCCGCTCGACCGCACCGACGGCTCGGACGCCGTCGAGGAGGTCATCGGCTGGATGGACCGGCTGCGTGCGGCCCGGCTGCCGCTGCACACGATGTTCGTCAGCCACCTCAAGGCCGATGACCTCATCCGGCTCCAGCAGCAGTTCCCGCAGACCCGGTTCCGTGCCCGCATCGGCACGCGGCTGTGGCTGGGGGACCACGAGGCCACCGAGTACCGCGGTGCCGTCCTGGACGTCACGCGCGTGTCCAAGGGCGACCGGTTCGGCTACCGGCAGCAGAAGGCGGCTTCAGACGGCTTCCTGGTGGTCGTGGCGGGCGGTACGTCGCACGGGGTGGGCCTGGAGGCCCCGAAGGCCCTCCACGGCGTCATGCCGCGCGCCAAGGGCGTCGCACGGGCCGGCCTCGCCACGGTCAACCGGAACCTTTCTCCGTTCGTCTGGGGCGGCAAGCAGCGCTGGTTCGCCGAGCCGCCGCACATGCAGGTGTCGATCCTGTTCGTCCCCGCGGACGCCCCGGAGCCGAAGGTCGGCGACGAGCTGGTGGCCCATCTGCGGCACACCACCACGCAGTTCGACCGGCTCGTGGACCACTGAGCCCGGGCCAGGACAGCGAGAAGGCCGTACACGCGCCCCGCGTGTACGGCCTTCTTCGTGCTTCTTCATGGCCTTCCGACGGCGCGTTCACTCAAAGCGAACGGCCCTCGGTGGACGGCGTCTCCGCCCTTCCCCAGTCCACCTGAGGCCCCTCGAAGTGGGCGGCGTGCCGCGGCGGATGGGCTGCCGCGCCGAGCACGAAGACGTCCTGCGCGCCGTCGAGCACCCCGCCCGAGGGATCGTCGTCGCCCGACCGGCGCACCACGTCCCGCTCCGGCATGAGGACGTCCCGTACGACGACCGCGCACAGGTAGAGCGTGCCCGCCAGGTGCAGCACGATCGACCAGTGGTATCCGAGCGTCGGCAGGCCCTTGTGGGCGTCGCCACTGGTCGTGTAGGCGAGGTACATCCAGATACCCAGGAAGTACGCCACCTCGCCGGCCTGCCAGATCAGGAAGTCGCGCCACTTGGGCCGGGCAAGGACCGCCAGCGGCACCAGCCACAGGACGTACTGCGGGGAGTAGACCTTGTTGGTGAGGATGAAGGCCGCCACCATCAGAAAGGCCAGCTGGGCGAAGCGCGGCCGGCGCGGCGCGGTGAACGCCAGCGCGACGATGCCCAGGAAGCACAGCACCACCAGCACCATCGCGGCGGCGTTCACAAAGCCCGTGCCCGGCGGGTTGCTGGAGTTCTGCGCCCAGATCAGCCAGAACGACCCGAAGTCGACGCCGCGTTCCTGGCTGAACGTGTAGAACTTCGACCAGCCCTGGAAGGCGAAGAGCATCACCGGCAGGTTCACCACGAGCCAGGCGATCACCGCGCCGCCCACGGCCTGGGCGTACTCCCGCCACTTACCGGCCCGCCAGCACAGTACGAGCAGCGGGCCCAGCAGGAACACGGGGTAGAGCTTGGCGGCCGTGGCGAGACCCAGGAGGACACCGAAGGCAACGGGACGGCTCCGGGACCACATCAGCATCGCGGCGGCCGTGAGCGCCACCGCCAGCAGGTCCCAGTTGACGGTCGCGGTGAGCACGAAGGCGGGCGCCAGGGCGACCAGCAGACCGTCCCAGGGGCGCCGACGGTGGGTGCGGGCCACGCAGACGGCGATAACGGCGGCGCACACCATCAGCATCCCGGCGTTGACGAACCAGTACCACTGCTCTTGGTGCTGGATGCTGCCGCTGTGCGGGGTCAGCCAGGACGCCACCTCCATGAACACACCGGTCAGCACCGGGTATTCGAGGTAACCCATGCCGCCGGACATGTCGTCCGGGAGTCTGTCGAAGTACGGCACGAGATGGTCGGCGAACCCGCGGCCCTGGTAGAGGTGCGGGATGTCCGAGTAGCAGGCCTTTGTGTACTGGCTGCTCGCGCCGAAGAACCAGGCGCTGTGGTAGCAGGGCGCCTTCTGGACCAGGCCGAGGGCGAACATGCCGATCGCCACGAGCGCGACAACCCGAACGGGGGTCCACCACGAGGTCCCGAGCAGGGCGCGTCGTCCCAGGGGCCCGCCGATCAGCTCACTGCCGGCCCGGGCGATCTCGTCCTCACTGGTCGGCCGCACCGGCTCTGCCGTGGCGGGCCGTAGGGGCTCGGGCTCGTGCATGCTCGCGGGCATCATCTCTGCACTGGGCATGAGGCACATCCTGCCGTACCTGTCCAGGAAAACGCCGAGGACCGCCGCACCTGATGGGTGCGGCGGCCCATGTTTCACGTGAAACACCCTTGGCGCGCCATATGGCCGCCAACCGGTCAGACCCGATGGCTAACCAGTGGGACCGGCGAAGATGCCTCCGTTGCCGTTACCCCGGTTGTTGCCTCCGGGCCCGGACGTATCCGTGACGGAGGGCGACGGCGAGGTGCCTCCGGTGGTGCCGCCCGTGTCGGTGCCTCCAGTGGTGCCGCACTTCCAGCTCCAGCCGTTGCACGTCTGGCTCGCCGACGGCGAGGGCGACGTGAGCGTGTCACTGGGCGACGGGCTCGGCGAGTTGCTCGGCGTCTGGCTCGGCGTGATGCTGACGGTCGGGGTCGGGGTCGGGGCACCGGCCTCGTCCTGGACGTTGCCGATCGCGGTGGCGGCCGGGAAGCCGAGGTCGTTGTCTCCCTTGAGCGCGGCCTGCATGTATTCGGTCCACACCGATGTCGGGATGTCACCACCGTGGATGGAGGGGACACCGGCCGTGCCGTTCATGGACAGCAGCTCGTGGTCCTTCGGGTTCTCACGGAACATCGCCACCGAGGTGGACAGCTGCTGGGTGTAGCCGACGAACCAGGCCGACTTGTTGCTGTCCGTGGTACCTGTCTTGCCGGCCGCCGTACGGCCCAGGGCCTTGGCGTTCTGACCCGTACCGTTCTGGATCACGTTCTGCAGGACGTCCGTCACGTTGTTCGCCACGTTGTCCGGCATCGCCGGGGTGACCTGCGGCTTGGTGAAGCCCGGCAGCTGCTCGCCGTTCTTCTTCACCTCGGTCACCGAATACGGGTCCGCGTGCTGACCGGACGCGGCGAAGGTCGCGTACGCGTCAGCCATACGGATCGCACTCGGGGTCGAGGTGCCGATGGCGAAGGACGGATTGAGCGTGGAGAAGCTGTCCTTGAGGATGCCGGACGACTGGGCGACGTCCCGGACCTTCGACATCCCCACATCCATGCCGAGCTGGACGAACGGTGTGTTGATGGACTGCTCCATCGCCTTGCGCAGCGTGATGTAGCCCCACTTGTGGTCGCTCTCGTTGCGCTGGTAGAAGACCGAGCCGTCCTTCTTCAGAACCGGGCTGCCGTCCTGATTGAGCACCTTGAGATGGTCGTCGCCGTTGTACTTGCTCAGCGGGGAGACGCCCTGCCCGCCGGACCTGTAGGTCCCGTACTCCATGGCCGCGGCGAGCACGAACGGCTTCCACGTCGAACCGACCGGGACACCGGAGGTGTCGGCGTTGTTCGTGAAGTGGCCGTTCTCGTAGCCGTCACCGCCGTAGAGGGCCACGATCGCCCCGTCCTTGGGCACCACCGACGCCGCGCCGAACTGGACGTACTTGTCCAGGTCCCGGCGCTTTGGATCGATGCGGTCCTTCTGGACCTTCTTCACGGCCGCGGCCAGCTCGTTGACCTTGTCCTTCCGGAAGGTCGTCTTGATCTGGTAGCCGCCCTGGTCGAACTGGGCCTCCGTGATGTCGGAGTGCGCGAGAACGTACTTCTTCGCCGTGTCCACCAGGTAACTGATCTGGCCGGTCATGCCCCTGGTCGCCTTACGGCCGTCGGGCATGGGGTAATGCGCTTTGGCTTCCTGATACTGGGCGTCGGTCAAATGGTGATCGTTGTGCATCTGCTCGAGGATCCACGCCCAGCGGGCCTGCGAGCGCTGCGTGTTGGCCTGCTGTGTCGCCGACGGGTCGAGATCCGCGTTGCCCGCCGGGTCGAAGTACGTCGGGCCCTTGAGCAGCGCCGCGAGCACGGCGCACTGGCCCGGCGTGAGGTCCACGGCGTTCTTGCCGTAGTACGTCTGCGCGGCCGCCTGGATGCCGTACGCGCCCCGGCCGAAGTAGGAGGTGTTCAGGTAGCCCTGGAGGATCTGCTTCTTGTTGAGCTTCGTCCCCACCTTGATGGAGATGAACATCTCCTTGAACTTACGGGTGATGGTCTGCTGCTGGCTCAGGTACGTGTTCTTCACGTACTGCTGGGTGATGGTCGAACCACCCTGGGTCTGGCCGCCCCGCGCCATGTTGACCACGGCGCGCAGGATGCCCATGGGGTCGACGCCCGAGTCCTGGTAGAAGCTCTTGTTCTCCGCCGAGATCACGGCCCACTGCATGGCGTCGGGAATCTGGGAGATGTCGATGTTCTGCCGGTTGATGCCCGTGCCCGTGGCCACCATCTGCTTGCCGTCGGCCCAGTAGTAGACGTTGTTCTGGGACTTGGCCGCGTCGTTCTCGTTGGGGATCGAGACCATCGCGTAGCTGACGCCGACGAGCACCACCAGGCTGCCGACGAAGCCGATGAACAGCCCGGAGACGAGCTTCCAGGAGGGGATCCAGCGGCGCCAGCCGTACTTCCCGGCTCGGGGATAGTCGATGATCCGCTTCTTGCCGGGAGCGGTCGACGCACGGCCTCTGCCACGCCCGGGACCGGTCGGACCGCCGGGAGCACCACGCCGGCCACCCAGGCCCGCGTTGTCGGCACCTCTGCGGCGGTTGCCTCTCTGCGCCGCCCGGCGGGCCTCGGCCCGGCTGCCGTAGGGACGCTCCTCACCTACCGAGCCACGGGAACCCGACCCATAGGAGTCGGCTGGAGATCCGGTGGCGCCTTGCGGTGCCGCACGGCGGCCGGAGGACGAACCGGGCTGGCCGCGTCGGGCCGCGGCACGTCCGCCTCCCTGCGGCTGCGGCGGTTTGCGACGGTGCTCGCTCATCGAACGATTACTCCTCGGGCAGGCGCACCCGTGCGCGCCTGGAACGGCGGCTGGTTTCCGGTCCCCCCGAAGTACGGATGTGGTCGGTTCTGCATTCACCCGTACCGCACCGGGGACGACGACGCTCCCCGGGCGCCACTTGGTTCCCGGTGGACTGCATGCCGCACAGACTACGCACCGCCAAAACCCGCCGAGCCCCGAAGTTCACCCCAAAACAGGCAACCCGCACCGTACGAATCGGTGATGTGACCCCGTTCACCACCGCCCCTCTTGTCGCTTGCGCAAGGCCGTTCTATCGTCATGATGTATCGAGTCGATACATCAGCGCGAGATAAGGACGCTGAAGGCACTGCGAGACCCGCGTGAGCGATCAGCGGGACCGAGAGGAGGCGACGATGAGCCGGCGTTCCGGCATCCTCGAGTTCGCCGTACTCGGCCTGCTGCGCGAGTCCCCGATGCACGGCTATGAGCTGCGCAAACGACTCAACACGTCCCTGGGCGTGTTCCGAGCGTTCAGCTACGGAACTCTGTATCCCTGCCTCAAGACGCTGGTCGCCAACGGCTGGTTGATCGAGGAGCCGGGCAGCACCCACGAGGACGCCGCTCCCCTCGCCGGACGCCGAGCGAAGATCGTGTACCGATTGACGGCAGAAGGTAAGGAGCACTTCGAGCAGCTCCTCTCGCAGACCGGCCCCGACGCGTACGAGGACGAACATTTCGCCGCACGCTTCGCCTTCTTCGGGCAGACGTCGCGGGATGTTCGCATGCGCGTACTGGAGGGTCGGCGCAGCCGCCTGGAGGAGCGCCTGGAGAAGATGCGCGCCTCCCTGGCGCGTACGCGGGAGCGCCTCGACGACTACACACTCGAGCTCCAGCGCCACGGGATGGAGTCCGTGGAGCGCGAAGTGCGCTGGCTGAACGAGCTCATCGAGAGCGAGCGGGCCGGGCGGGACCTGAAGGGTTCCGCGTCCGGGGGGTCCGCTCAGCAGGACACCACCACTGGATCGACGGGCGGCCTGCCCCGTCGCGGGGACACCCCCCGCACGGATACGCCCGGCGACACCGCCACGTGAGACCCACTCAGGGCCTCACTCGTACACACAGGGAGCAACCGGAATGGGTTCGGTTCGCGTAGCCATCGTCGGCGTGGGCAACTGCGCCGCCTCGCTGGTGCAGGGAGTCGAGTACTACAAGGACGCCGACCCGGCGTCGAAGGTCCCCGGCCTGATGCACGTGCAGTTCGGTGACTACCACGTGCGCGACGTCGAGTTCGTCGCCGCGTTCGACGTCGACGCCAAGAAGGTCGGCCTCGACCTCGCGGACGCGATCGGCGCCTCCGAGAACAACACCATCAAGATCTGCGACGTGCCCAGCACCGGTGTCACCGTGCAGCGCGGCCACACCCTCGACGGCCTCGGCAAGTACTACCGCGCCACCATCGAGGAGTCCGCGGAGGAGCCGGTCGACGTCGTCCAGATCCTGAAGGACAAGCAGGTCGACGTCCTGGTCTGCTACCTCCCGGTCGGCTCCGAGGACGCGGCGAAGTTCTACGCCCAGTGCGCCATCGACGCCAAGGTCGCCTTCGTCAACGCCCTCCCGGTCTTCATCGCCGGCACCAAGGAGTGGGCGGACAAGTTCACCGAGGCCGGTGTGCCGATCGTCGGTGACGACATCAAGTCCCAGGTCGGCGCCACCATCACGCACCGCGTCATGGCGAAGCTGTTCGAGGACCGCGGTGTCATCCTCGACCGCACGATGCAGCTGAACGTCGGCGGCAACATGGACTTCAAGAACATGCTCGAGCGCGAGCGCCTGGAGTCCAAGAAGATCTCCAAGACGCAGGCCGTCACCTCCCAGATCCCCGACCGGGACCTCGGCGAGAAGAACGTCCACATCGGCCCGTCCGACTACGTGGCCTGGCTGGACGACCGCAAGTGGGCCTACGTCCGCCTCGAGGGCCGCGCCTTCGGCGACGTCCCGCTGAACCTGGAGTACAAGCTCGAGGTCTGGGACTCCCCGAACTCCGCGGGTGTCATCATCGACGCCCTGCGCGCCGCGAAGATCGCCAAGGACCGCGGCATCGGCGGCCCGATCCTGTCGGCGTCCTCGTACTTCATGAAGTCCCCGCCGGTCCAGTACTTCGACGACGAGGCCCGCGAGAACGTCGAGAAGTTCATCCGCGGTGAGGTCGAGCGCTAGCTCGACAAGGCCGCGGAGCGCCAAGGCGCCTGAGGGCGATCACTCGCACCAGAACGCTCCTGCCAGGGCTGTGAAGGTCCCCGGGTCCCATGACCCGGGGACCTTCCGCATATGTGAGGCTGTGCCCCATGCCCGTCGTCCGTGACCTGCGCGTCCTGTTGCGCCTGCGGTACTTCCGACGCCTGCTCTCCATCCGCCTCCTGTCCCAGGGCGCCGACGGCGTCTACCAGGTCGCGCTCGCCGCGTACGTCGTCTTCTCCCCGGAGAAACAGACCTCGGCCACCGCCATCGCCTCGGCCATGGCGGTCCTGCTGCTCCCCTACTCGCTGGTCGGCCCGTTCGCGGGCGTTCTGCTGGACCGCTGGCGCCGCCGGCAGATCTTTCTCTACGGCAACCTGCTGCGCGCCCTGCTGGCCGCGGCCACCGCCGTGCTGATGGTCAGCCAGGTCCCGGACTGGCTCTTCTACGTCTCGGCGCTGTGCGTCACGGCCGTCAACCGCTTCGTCCTCGCCGGGCTGTCCGCGTCCCTGCCCCGCGTGGTGGACACCGAGCGTCTTCTGCTCGCCAACTCCCTGTCCCCGACGGCCGGAACACTGGCCGCGACCTTGGGCGGCGGTCTCGCCTTCGCCGTACGGCTTCTGGCGTCCGACTCCGACGCGGCGGTGGTACTCCTCGGTGCCTTCCTATATCTGTGTGCCGGCCTGGCATCGCTGACCATGCCTCCCGCGCTCCTCGGTCCCGACCGGCAGCCGACACGACCGCACATGGCCACCGCCCTCGCCGCGACGGCACGCGAACTGCGGGCAGCCGTCCGTCATCTGGCCGCGCCGAGGCGCAGGGAAGCCGCATGGGCGCTGGCCGCGATGACGCTGATGCGCTTCTGCTACGGCGCGCTCCTCGTGCTTCTGCTGATGCTGTGCCGGTACGCCCTCTCCGCGAGTCCCGAGGGCGGGCTCCGGCTGCTCGGCCTCGCGCTGGCGCTGTCGGGTGCGGGATTCTTCGCGGCGGCCGCGGTGACGCCATGGGCGGCGGGACGCCTCAGGCCCGGGCGCTGGATCATGGTGTGTTCCGGCGCCGCCGCCGTACTGGAGCCCGCCCTCGGCCTCCCGTTCGCCACCGGGCCCCTCCTGGTCGCGGCCTTCGTCCTGGGGCTGATCACCCAGGGCGCAAAGATCGCCACGGACACGATCGTCCAGGCCTGCGTCGACGACGGTTTCCGCGGCCGGATCTTCTCCGTGTACGACGTGCTGTTCAACGTGGCCTTCGTGGGAGCGGCCGGAGTGGCGGCCCTGATGCTGCCCCCGGACGGACGCTCGGCAACGCTGGTCGTCACAGTCGCCGTTATCTACGGGGCGGTTGCTGCGGCTATGGCCCGCTTTGAACGCCGGTGAGTGTCACATCAAAGCCACAGAGGCCCCCTGAGCTACAGAAGTGTCAGTGGAGCCCGGTAACTTACGTGCGTCTTACGCGCCGCTTATGTGCGCTGCTCACCAACTCTCCTAGGGGGACCCACAAGTGACGACTCCGCCGCCCCAGGGCCAGAATCCATTCGCACAGGGCCAGCAGGCGTACGGCCAGCCCCAGGCTCCGCACCCTCCGCAGGGCGGCTACCCGCAGCAGCCGGGCCAGCCTGGGTTTCCCCAGCAGGGCACGGCACCGTATGCAGCAGTGCCTCCTCAGCGGCCGAAGCGCAACGTCAAGCTGTACGTGCGCATAGCCATCATCGTCGTCGGTCTTATCGCGGCGGCCGGCGGCTACCTCGGCAGCCACAGCGACGACACCCAGAAGCTGGCCGTCGGCGACTGCCTGACGAACAAGGGAACCGCCAAGGACCCGAACATCGAGCAGCTGGACTGCAGCGATCCGAAGGCGGACTACAAGGTGCTCAAGAAGGACGGCAGCACCAGCCTCGCCATGCTCGCCTGCCAGTCGGTCCAGGGAACGACCGCTGCCATCTCGTGGCGAGAAGGCAGCGACTCATTCGTTCTCTGCCTGGGAGACAACAAGAAGTAGCGCTTGAACGTGTGGAGGGGCGATGTTTCACGTGAAACATCGCCCCTCGGCACGTTCTGATCCAGGCGGGTGTTTCACGTGAAACATGGCACCGCCCGGCTCGGCAGAGATCAGTTCTGCTCGGCCCACCACTCCTTGAGAGCCTTCACCGCCGCGTCGTGCTCCATCGGACCGTTCTCCAGACGCAGCTCCAGCATGTGCTTGTACGCCTTGCCGACGACAGGGCCGGGGCCCACGCCCAGGATCTCCATGATCTGGTTGCCGTCGAGGTCCGGGCGGATCGCGTCCAGCTCCTCCTGCTCCTGCAGCTGGGCAATACGCTCCTCCAGACCGTCGTAGGCCCGGGACAGCGCGGCAGCCTTGCGCTTGTTGCGCGTGGTGCAGTCGGACCGGGTCAGCTTGTGCAGGCGGTCCAGCAGCGGGCCCGCGTCACGGACGTAGCGGCGCACCGCCGAGTCCGTCCACTCCCCGGTGCCGTAGCCGTGGAAGCGCAGGTGAAGTTCGACCAGCCGAGAGACGTCCTTCACGAGCTCGTTGGAGTACTTCAAGGCGGTCATGCGCTTCTTGGTCATCTTGGCGCCGACCACCTCGTGGTGGTGGAACGAGACCCGGCCATCCTTCTCGAAGCGGCGCGTGCGCGGCTTGCCGATGTCGTGCAGCAGCGCGGCCAAGCGCAGGGTGAGGTCGGGACCGTCCTGCTCCAGGGCGATCGCCTGCTCCAGGACGATGAGCGTGTGCTCGTAGACGTCCTTGTGCCGGTGGTGCTCGTCGCGCTCCAGGTGCAGCGCCGGCAGCTCGGGCAGCACATGGTCGGCGAGCCCGGTCTCGACGAGCAGGGCCAGCCCCTCGCGCGGGTGGTCGGACAGGATCAGCTTGTTCAGCTCGTCCCGGACCCGCTCGGCCGAGACGATCTCGATGCGTCCGGCCATCTCCGTCATCGCGGTGACGACCTCGGGGGCGACCGCGAAGTCCAGCTGGGCGGCGAACCGGGCGGCCCGCATCATCCGCAGCGGATCGTCCGAGAAGGACTCCTCGGGCGTGCCCGGCGTCCGCAGCACACGCGCCGCGAGATCCTCCAGGCCCCCGTACGGGTCGATGAACTCCTTCTCCGGCAGTGCCACGGCCATCGCGTTGACCGTGAAGTCCCGGCGGACGAGATCCTCCTCGATGGAGTCGCCGTACGACACCTCGGGCTTGCGCGAGGTTCGGTCGTAGGCCTCCGACCGGTAGGTGGTGACCTCGATCTGGAAGTTCACATCAGTGTCTCCGACACGGGCACTCTTGTGCGCGCCGACGGTGCCGAAGGCGATGCCGACCTCCCAGACGGCGTCCGCCCAGGGCCGGACGATCTTCAGAACGTCCTCGGGGCGGGCGTCGGTCGTGAAGTCCAGGTCGTTGCCGAGCCGGCCGAGCAGCGCGTCGCGCACCGACCCCCCGACCAGGGCGAGGGAGAACCCGGCCTCCTGGAATCGGCGGGCGAGATCGTCGGCGACGGGGGCCACCCGCAGCAGCTCGGCGACCGCGCGCTGCTGCGCCTGGCTCAGGGCAGAGGGAGTGTCTTCGTTGGGGTTCGGCACAACAGAAGAGGGTACGTGCCCCGGCGACCAGGGGCGGCCTCCATTTACGCCCCGGAGCGACCTCCCTGTGATCGAGGGGCAGCGGCCGCCAGGGGCCGCGGACAGCTCCTTGCATACCCGTCGCAAGCACTGCCCTCGAGGCGTACGGAAGCTCTCCCCTCGATACTGGATATAGAGGACGGGACGCGGTCGTTCCTCGATCTTGTGACGGAGACCGCGGCACTTCCCCTCCGCGCGCATCGTTACCATGCGTGGACGCACATTCCGACGACCACTGACGACGAGGGACGGGCGAGCGCGTGGCCGAGGCGGCTGAATTCCAGGGGACCAGTGCCTCACCTGCCCGCCGGTGGCTGCGACGCACCGGCGCACTGCTCGCTGGTGCGCCGCTGCTGGCCGGACTGCTCCAGCTGCCCGCCGCGGCGCCCGCCCAGGCCGCCTCCTCGGACGCGGTGTCCGTGGCCCTGGACTCACTGACCCCCAGCGCCCCCACCGACGGGGACACGCTGACCGTGTCGGGCACCGTGACCAACAACGGTAAGCAGACCGTCACCGGCGCTCACGTGGGCCTGCAGGTGGGTCCCATGCTGAGCACCCGCTCGGCGATCGATTCCGTCGCCGAGCACTCCGACGACCTGCCGGGCGAAATCGGCTCCGAGGTCGGCGGCAAGTACGTGGAGAAGTTCGCCAAGCTGACCCCGGGCGTCGCCGAGCACTTCAGCATCTCTGTCCCCGTGGACAAGCTCGACCTCGGCGACAACGGCGTCTACGAGTTCGGTGTCTCCCTCTCCGGCAAGACCGCCGCCCAGCCCTGGGACCAGATGCTCGGCATCCAGCGGACGTTCCTGCCGTGGCAGCCGTCCGACGCCGACACCAAGACGAAGACGACGTACCTGTGGCCGCTGATCTCTACGGTCCACATGACGGCCAAGACGGGCGCCGGCGAGCTCCAGACGCCGGTGTTCCTCAACGACAGCCTGGCCAAGGAGCTCGCACCGGGCGGCCGGCTGGCCCAGATGGTGGAACTGGGCAAGGACCTCGACGTCACCTGGGTGATCGACCCGGACCTGCTGGCCTCCGTGGACGCGATGGCGACCGGCAACTACCGGCTGCCCGGCAACGCGGGCACCACCACGCCCGGCCCGAAGGACCACCAGGCGCTCGCCAAGCAGTGGCTGTCGAACCTGCAGAACGCAGTGGTCGGCAAGGAGGTCGTCGCCCTGCCCTTCGCCGACCCGGACCTGGCATCCCTCGCGCACAACGGCATCAGCGTCACCGGCTCGCTCAGCCACCTCAAGGACGCCACCGAGGTCGCCGCCACCACCGTCAAGACGGTGCTCCACGTCACACCGAGCACCGACTTCGCCTGGCCGGTGGAGGGCGCCGTGGACCCGGCGATCATGAAGGTTGCCACCTCCGCCGGGGCCGACCGCGTGATCGCCCGTAGCGACAGCCTCCAGGAGACCGCCGGGCTGCCGTACACGCCCTCCGCCGCCCGCCCGGTCGGCGGCGGCACCACGGCAGTGGTCTCCGACGCCCGGCTGTCCACGGCCTTCGAGGGCGACCTGACGAAAGCGGACTCCGCCACCCTCGCCGTGCAGGAGTTCCTGGCGCAGAGCCTCGAGGTGAACGCGCAGACGGACAAGCAGCGCAGCATCGTGGTCGCCCCGCAGCGCATGCCCACCGCGAGCCAGGCCCAGGCGATGGCGGCGGCGCTGAAGACGCTCCAGGACGGGAACTGGTCCCAGTCCCAGAACCTCTCCGCGGCGGCCAAGGACAAGCCGGATCCGAACGCCACCACGCGTATCCCGTGGGGTTCCGCCTATCCCTCCTCGCTGCGCTCGCAGGAACTGCCGCGGACGGCCTTCGAGCAGATCGCGCGCACCCAGGACAAGCTCAACAGCTTCCAGGTGATCCTCTCCGACCAGTCCCGCGTCGTCACACCGTTCGGACGGGCCATAAACCGTGAGATGTCCACCTCGTGGCACGGCAGCAGCTGGCACGCACAGAGCTACCGCGACGGCGTGGAGGCATGGCTCGACGAGCTGGCCGACCAGGTCAAGCTGATCGACAAGTCGGAGACCAAGCTCTCCGGACGCAGCGCGACCATCCCGGTGACTGTCCAGAACAACCTCGTCCAGCCGGTCGGCCACCTGGTCCTGCGCCTCACCTCGACCATGCCGACGCGCCTGAAGATCGGCGGCAAGGCCTACTCCGAGCAGCCGGTGGAGATCTCCGGCGGGCACAGCCAGTCCGTGAAGTTCACCACGTCGGCCAATGCCAACGGCCGGGTCACGGTGATCGCCCAGCTGTACACCGAGGACGGCCAGAAGTACGGCGATCCCGTCAGCTTCGACGTGAAGGTCACCGAGATCACCCCCACCGTGATGCTGGTCATCGGCGGCGGCGTGCTCCTCCTCGTGCTCGCCGGATTCCGGATGTACACCCAGCGCAAGCGCGCATCCGCCCGCCAGACGGAGGAGAACGGACCCGACGCGGAAGATCAGGCCGCCGACGAGCCCGGGAACCCCGACACCCCCGCAGAACGTCTCTCGGAGGAACCGGAGGATTCCGTCTTGCCCACCGGGGCAGACGACCCGGAGCACCGGAGTGACCCTGCGCCGGACACCGCACCGGAAAGCCCCGACCCGTCCGGGACGGGTGAGAGAGTGGACCGTTGAGCGATGTCGTGGCCGGTGGGCCAGGGACGATGAGGTGGGGTAAGCATGAACGCGCCGTACGACGGTGATCGCGGCCAGGGCGCGGCCGGCTCGGGCTACCCCGAGACGCCGCCGGAGCCCGGTCAGGTGCCGCCGCAGCAAGCGGCCGACATGTACCTCCAGGACGCCTACGACCAGGACCCCTACCGGGGGCGCGACCTCGCCGCTCAGGATCCGGTCGCCGAGGCGCTCTACGACCGCGCCGCGCACCCGCCGCCCCCTCAGGACAGCTACGGGCAGCAGCCGCTCTACGGACAGCCCGCCCAGTCGCCGTACGCGCCCGACCCGCGGGTGTGGGCACAGACGCCGGCTCCGGAGCCGGAGGGCGCGACCCCGTACCTGCCGTACGGCGACAACCCCCGCACGACCCAGTTCGTGGGCGTGGACGACCTGGTCACGCACTCGGGCGAGGAGTACCACGAACCGGACGCCTTCGCGCATCTCTTCAAGGACCAGCAGCAGAGCGGCGGGCATGCGCCCATGGATCCGCCCGGCTACTCCCAGCCGGCCACCGCTGCGGGCACCGGCTACGGCCCCGCCGGCCAGTACCCGCCGGCGCCCGGCCAGGGCCCCCGGCAGGGCAACCCGTACGCCGCGGCCTCCTACCCGGCTGCCCCGGGGAACCCGGCGCAACCGCCCGTGCCCGCTCCGGCCGCGGCACCGGATCCCGCCGGGCCGTACAAAGACGCGGAACCCGAGCCGACAGCGGCTCCCGCAGCCTCCGCCGCACCCGCGAAGAAGGGCGGCAAGGCCACCGGGCTGCTGAAGTCCAGTGCCGTGATGGCGGCGGGCACGATGGTCTCCCGCCTCACCGGTTTCGTCCGCTCCGCACTGATCGCTTCGGCACTCGGCCTCTACTTCCTCGGCGACTCCTTCCAGGTGGCCTACCAGCTGCCGACGATGATCTACATCCTCACCGTCGGTGGCGGCCTGAACTCGGTCTTCGTGCCGCAGCTGGTGCGGTCCATGAAGGAGGACGAGGACGGTGGCGAGGCCTTCGCGAACCGTCTGCTGACCCTCGTGATGGTGGCGCTGGCCGCTCTCACCGCCCTCGCGATGTTCGCCGCGCCGCTCCTGGTGCGGGCGCTGTCGCCCACCATCGCCGGCAACCCGGCCGCCAACGACGTGACGGTCACCTTCACGCGCTACTTCCTGCCCTCGATCTTCTTCATGGGCATCCACGTGGTGATGGGTCAGATCCTCAACGCGCGCGGTAAGTTCGGCGCGATGATGTGGACTCCAGTCCTGAACAACATCGTCATCATCGTGTCGCTCAGCGCGTTCATCTGGGTCTACGGCACCGCCTCGCACTCCGGCTTGACCGTCACGAACATCCCGCCGGAGGGCCAGCGCCTGCTCGGCATCGGTGTGCTGCTCGGTCTGGTCGTCCAGGCGCTGGCGATGATCCCGTACCTGCGCGAGACGGGCTTCCGGATCCGGCTGCGGTTCGACTGGAGGGGTCACGGCCTGGGCAAGGCCGCGATGCTCGCCAAGTGGACGGTCCTGTTCGTCCTCGCCAACCAGGCGGGCGCCATGGTCGTCACCCAGCTGTCCACCGCCGCAGGCAAGGACTCCGGTGTCAAGGGCACCGGCTTCGCCGCCTACGCCAACGCCCAGCTGATCTGGGGCCTGCCGCAGGCCATCATCACGGTCTCCCTGATGGCCGCCCTGCTGCCGCGCATCTCGCGCTCGGCCGCGGAGGGCGACACCGGCGCTGTCCGCGACGACATCTCCCAGGGCCTGCGCACCACTGCCGTCGCCATCGTCCCGATCGCCTTCGGCTTCCTCGCCCTCGGCATTCCGATGTGCACGCTGATCTTCGGCTCCGCGGGCACCGACTCGGCCACCAACATGGGCTACATGCTGATGGCCTTCGGCCTCGGCCTGATCCCGTACTCGGTGCAGTACGTCGTGCTGCGCGCCTTCTACGCGTACGAAGACACCCGCACGCCCTTCTACAACACTGTCATCGTGGCCGTCGTCAACGCGGGGGCCTCGGCGCTCTGCTACTTCCTGTTGCCCGCCCGCTGGGCGGTCGCCGGTATGGCGGCCGCGTACGGGCTGGCCTACGCGATCGGTGTGGGTGTCGCCTGGCGGCGGCTGCGCAAGCGGCTCGCCGGTGACCTGGACGGTGTCCGGGTGATGCGGACGTACGCGCGCCTGTGCATCGCCTCGGTGCCGGCGGCCCTGCTCAGCGGCGCGGCCTGCTACGGCATCGGGCGCACCCTCGGCCAGGGCGTCATCGGCTCCTTCGCCGCGCTGATCATCGGCGGGGCCGTTCTGCTCGGCATCTTCTTCGTGGCCGCCCGCCGGATGCGCATCGAGGAACTCAACTCACTCGTGGGCATGGTCCGCGGGCGTCTGGGCCGCTAAGGCGGGGGTAGGCGCACAACCATCGTCCGCCGTCGTGTGTCGTGCATAGCGGCGGACTGTGGGCACAATTGGTTTCGGCGTCGGACAGCGTGCAACAGATGGGGAGGCAGGGACGACGGTGGCGGAACGGAGCACGGCTGCCGTCGACGTGGCAGACAACAGCGGTGAGCAGCCGCTGACCGCCAAGGCGGACCAGTCCACGGCCGACGGGGTGGCCATGAACCCGGAGCGGGACACGGACAACGACGAGGCACAAGGGAGCGGGAGCGACGGTTCCGGGCGGAAGGCCTCGCCTCCGGAACTACACAGCGGTCACAAGCTCGCCAGACGTTACCGACTGGAGGAGTGCGTCACCCGTCTGGACGGATTCAGCAGCTGGCGTGCGGTCGACGAGAAACTCCGTCGCGCCGTCGGCGTCCACATCCTGCCCGCGGAGCATGTGCGGGCCCGTTCCGTCCTCGCCGCCGCGCGTTCCTCCGCGCTGCTCGGCGACCCCCGTTTCGTTCAGGTCCTCGACGCCGTCGAGGAGAACGACCTCGTCTACGTCGTGCACGAGTGGCTGCCCGACGCCACCGAGCTGACCACGCTCCTCACGAACGCCCCGCTGGAGCCGCACGACGCCTACCAGATGGTCAGTCAGGTCGCCTCGGCCATGGCCGCCGCGCACCGCGAGGGCCTCGCCCATCTCCGGCTCAACCCCAACGCCGTCCTGCGCGCCTCGACCGGTCAGTGGCGCATCCGGGGCCTCGCCGTGAACGCCGCGCTGCGTGGCATCAGCTCCGACACCCCGCAGCGCACCGACACCGAGGCGATCGGCGCCCTGCTGTACGCGGCGCTGACCCAGCGCTGGCCGTACGAGAGCGACGCGTACGGCCTGTCCGGACTTCCCAAGGGTGTCGGCCTCATCGCACCGGACCAGGTGCGGGCCGGTATTCACCGGGGCCTGTCCGAACTGGCCATGCGCGCACTCGTCAACGACGGTGCCACCGCCTCCCGTCACGAGGCCCCGTGCACCACGCCGGAGGAGCTGGTGAAGGCGATCGGCGAGATGCCGCGCATCCGCCCACCCGAGCCGGCCTTCACCACCCCGCCGGAGTACCAGCGCACGACCTACCAGCAGGGCACGTACGGCCGCCCGGCGCCGCATCCCGGTGCCACCCAGCCGCTCACGACTCCGCCGCCCCCGCTGCAGAGCCGCACCGGCAAGGCCCTGAAATGGGCGGTGTCGGCGCTTCTCATCGCCGCCCTGGGCCTGGGCAGCTGGCAGTTGGCGGACGCCCTGATGAACCAGAGCGGCAAGTCCGACGACACCAACAGGAGCCAGACGACGGGCGACGGCGACAAGGGCGGCGCGAACCACAAGCAGACGGCGATAAACATCCAGGGAAGCCAGGAGTTCGTCGCCAAGGGAGACGCCCAGCACCCGGGCGACGTCCAGAAGACCTACGATGGCGACCCCTCGTCGTACTGGCGGACCAAGAGCTTCACCGAGGGACCGTCCATCGCTCCGCTCAAGCCGGGCGTCGGCATCGTCTACGACCTCGGCTCGCCCACGAAACTCGGCACGGCCACCCTCGACATGCGTTACGGCGGGGACCACACGACCGTCGAGCTGTACGCGGCCGACTCTCTGACACCGCCGTCGCTGGACTCGATGCAGCAGATCGGTAAGGTCACGACGACGACCAACACCGCTACCGTGAAGGTCACCAAGTCGGTGAAGACGCGGTATGTCCTCGTCTGGCTGACAGCCGTGCCGAATTCGGGGTATGACTCCACGCTGTACGCCGGCGCCGGCTACAAGCAGGCCATCGGCGAAGTGAAGTTCACGGGCTGACGTCTCACCCGGACCGGAGGGGGCAGATGGCGGACGGCGCCGGATACGACGGAGTGAGCGACAAGGATCTGCTCGCCCGCCATGTGGAAGGCGACCCCGATGCCTTCAGCGAGATCGTGCGGCGGCATCGGGACCGGCTCTGGGCGGTCGCGCTGCGGACGCTGGGGGACCGCGAGGAAGCCGCGGACGCGGTCCAGGACGCCTTGGTGTCGGCTTACCGGGCCGCCCATACCTTCCGGGGCCAGTCGGCCGTCACGACCTGGCTGCACCGGATCACGGTGAATGCCTGCCTGGACCGCGCCCGCAAAGTGGCCTCACGGAAGACCTCACTCGTCGACGACACCGAGCGGCTGGAGCAGTTGCTGGAGCCGCACGAGTCGGCCTCGGCGCCGGCAGAGCGGAACGATGTCCAGCGTCAGCTCCTCGAAGCGCTCGGCACCCTCCCGCACGACCAGAGGGCCGCGCTGGTGCTTGTGGACATGCAGGGCTATCCCGTGGCCGAGGCCGCCAGGATTCTCGACGTGCCGACCGGCACGGTGAAGAGCCGGTGCGCCCGGGGCAGAGCGCGACTGCTGCCTCTGCTCACTCATCTACGGCCCGAAGGTCCCGGAAGCGGAAAAGAACCCGGCGAGGGACGGAACCGGGTGGAGGGGGCATCCGTCCCACCTGCAACGGGGTCTCCGAGCGAGGGCCGCGAGGGCAGGGGACCGAGCGATTCAGCCGTAGTGAAGGGCGGAGGTGGGCGAGCGTGACTTCGACGACGGACACGGCCGGGCACCCGGACGTCGAGGAGATCTCCGACCTCACCGAAGGCCTTCTGCCTCCTGGCCGCAGCGCCGACATACAGCGCCACCTGGAGACCTGTGAGCTGTGCGCGGACGTCCACAGCTCGCTGGAGGAGATCCGAGGACTGCTGGGATCCACATCGACAGCGGTGCGCATGCCTGCCGAGGTGGCCGGCCGGATCGATGCCGCGCTTGCCGCCGAGGCATTGCTCAGCGCCTCCGGAGAGGAGAGCGCGGCACGTGTTTCACGTGAAACATCGGCTCCGACCGATCGCCCGGCGGGGCGCCCGCACGCGTCGACCGGACCCGGGCGGAAGAAGAGCGCGCGCAGCCGCCGCAGGACCGTCGTTCTCGGCAGTGTTCTGACGGCGGCCGTGCTGGGAGCCGGGGCACTCATGCTCCAGGCGCTCGACAGTGGTACATCGACCATCACCGCTCATGGCAAGCCAAGTCCGTCGATCGGTGTCTTCTCCCATGCCAGTGTCCAAAGCCAGGTACGGGACCTGTTGGCTTCGAAGAAGGGCACCCAGCGGGGATACACCAGTCAGCGACCACGGTCCGGCGCCGACTCCGAGCAGAACACCCCGGGGACGACGGAGAGCGCGAACACGCTGATTCAGACGGAGGTCCCGGTACCGGACTGTGTCCGGCGGGCGATTCCCGAGGGTGACCGGGCCCTGGCCTCGAAGGTGGGCACCTACGCCGGGAAGAGCGCCTACCTCGTCGTCCTGCCCGATAGCCATGACAGTGCCCAGGTCACGGCCTATGTCGTCGACGCGGCTTGCGTGCGTCAAGATCCCACCTCTACGGGCAAGGTCCTGGCGAAAGAGTCCTATCCCCGTCCTTGAAAGCACCCGGCCACCTCGGCTGCTCCGTCAGTTGCCCCGCCGCATGCGTGTGCCCCGACACACCGGGAATGCGGGCCCCGTAGGATCCGTTGGGTGGGGTGAGAGTTCGGAAACGGGCTCCCACCGGTCGACTGACGCAGACCAGAGACGAGGAATCAAGCCGTGAGCGACGTCCGTAACGTGATCATCATCGGCTCCGGGCCCGCAGGCTACACGGCGGCGCTCTACACCGCGCGCGCGTCGCTGAAGCCTCTGGTGTTCGAGGGAGCCGTCACCGCCGGTGGCGCGCTGATGAACACCACCGAGGTCGAGAACTTCCCGGGCTTCCGCGACGGCATCATGGGCCCCGAGCTCATGGACAACATGCGGGCGCAGGCCGAGCGCTTCGGCGCCGAGCTCGTCCCGGACGACGTCGTCTCCGTCGAGCTCACCGGTGAGATCAAGACCGTCACCGACACCGCGGGCACGGTCCACAAGGCGAAGGCTGTCATCGTCACCACCGGTTCCCAGCACCGCAAGCTGGGTCTGCCGAACGAGGACGCCCTGTCCGGCCGCGGTGTCTCCTGGTGTGCGACCTGCGACGGGTTCTTCTTCAAGGACCAGGACATCGCCGTGATCGGCGGTGGTGACACCGCGATGGAGGAGGCCACCTTCCTCTCGCGGTTCGCCAAGTCCGTGACGATCGTCCACCGCCGGGACACGCTGCGCGCCTCCAAGGCGATGCAGGAGCGCGCGTTCGGCGACCCGAAGATCAAGTTCGTGTGGGACAGCGAAGTCGCCGAGATCCAGGGCGAGCAGAAGCTCGCCGGTCTGAAGCTGCGCAACGTCAAGACCGGCGAACTGTCGGAGCTGCCCGTGACCGGCCTGTTCATCGCAATCGGCCACGACCCGCGCACCGAGCTGTTCAAGGGCCAGCTGGACCTGGACGAGGAGGGCTACCTGAAGGTCGCCTCCCCGACCACCCTCACCAATGTGACCGGTGTCTTCGCCGCCGGCGACGTGGTCGACCACACCTACCGCCAGGCGATCACCGCGGCCGGCACCGGCTGCTCCGCCGCTCTGGACGCTGAGCGCTTCCTCGCCGCGCTCGCGGACGAGGACAAGGCGGAGCCCGAGAAGACCGCCGCCGTCTGACCTTCCCCCTTCCCCCGCCCCACCGCACGATCGAGTTAAGGAGCCCGCCGTGGCCGGCACCCTGAAGAATGTGACCGACGCTTCCTTCGAGCAGGACGTCCTCAAGAACGACAAGCCCGTCCTGGTGGACTTCTGGGCCGCCTGGTGCGGTCCGTGCCGTCAGATCGCCCCGTCCCTGGAGGCGATCGCTGCCGAGTACGGCGACAAGATCGAGGTCGTCAAGCTGAACATCGACGAGAACCCGAGTACGGCCGCGAAGTACGGCGTCATGTCGATCCCGACCCTGAACGTCTACCAGCGCGGCGAGGTCGCCAAGACCATCGTCGGTGCCAAGCCGAAGGCTGCGATCGTTCGCGACCTCGAGGAGTTCATCGCCGAGTAAGGCGAAGAACCGAGCGGTGCCGTCCAAGCGACGGTGCGTGTTTCACGTGAAACACGAATGGGCCAACCCCTCCGGGTTGGCCCATTCGCTTATGGCGCTGCGCTGACGCTACAGCGGCCTCAGCGCCGGTTCCTTCTGGACCGCCCCGAGAAGCCGGTCGAGGGCCATCTCCACGTCTTCTTTCCAGGAGAGCGTCGACCGCAGCTCCAGTCGCAGTCGGGGATGCGTGGGATGTTGCCGGACCGTTTTGAAGCCGACAGCCAGAAGGTGATCCGCCGGCAGAAGGCAGGCGGGTTCCTTCCAGCGGGCGTCGCCGAAGGCCTCGATCGCCTTGAAGCCTCGACGCAGCAGATCCTTGGCGACCGTCTGCACGAGGACTCGCCCCAGCCCCTGCCCCTGATAGCCGGGCATGATGAACGCCGTCATCAACTGCACGGCATCCGGCGAGACGGGACTCGTGGGGAAGGCCGTCGAGCGTGGAACATAGGCTGGAGGGGCGTAGAGAACGAAGCCGACCGGTAGGTCATCCACGTACACCACCCGGCCGCACGATCCCCAGTCCAGCAGGACGGCGGAGATCCACGATTCCTTCTCCAGCGCCGAGGTCCCCGCCCTTACGGCTGCTTCTCCGCTGACCGGGTCAAGCTCCCAGAAGACACACGACCGACAGCGTTGGGGAAGGTCCTGAAGGTTGTCCAGCGTGAGCGGCACGAGCCGACGCCCCATGAAGGCTGTTCCTCGCTTCCTTCGCCCGCCGCGTCACGAGCGGCTGTCAGAGCGCTTCGCTCCCTGAGCAGGCTGCCGACGAATCCGCCGACCGCTCCAAGGCTCAGGCCCGCGCTCACCAGTCCGGTGCGGCTCATCGATCGCATGGCCCCGTCTCCCCACTCAGAGATGCAGATGCTGTCCGGTGGATGCGCCATACCCACTCGCATCGTATCCACGATGCGATTCACTCGATAGCGCCTCAAAGCAAAGAGCGGGCCGTGTTCCGGTACACACCGGACACGGCCCGCTCTTGATACGGCATACGGCCGAGTGGGTCGGGCCGGGATCAGTCGTCCTCGTCGTCCGGAACGTTCTGCAGCTCCTGGCTCAACACCGGCCCCTCGCCCGGAGCGAGCGTGCTCAGAATCCGCTGAAGATCGTCCACCGAGGCGAACTCGACGGTGATCTTCCCCTTCTTCTGGCCGAGGTCGACCTTCACCCGTGTCTCGAAGCGGTCCGACAGACGGGTCGCCAGCTCGTTCAGGGCCGGGGAGAGCCGCGCGCCGGCGCGCGGCCCCTTGGGACGCTGAGGCTTCTGGGGCCGCGAGCCCATGAGGGTCACGATCTCCTCGACCGCTCGCACCGACAGCCCCTCGGCCACGATGCGGTGAGCCAGCCGGTCCTGCTCCTCGGAGTCCTCGATGGACAACAGTGCCCGGGCATGTCCGGCGGAGAGGACACCGGCAGCCACCCGCTTCTGTACGGCCGGCGAGAGCTTCAGCAGACGCAGCGTGTTGGAGACCTGAGGCCTGGAGCGCCCGATCCGGTCGGCAAGCTGGTCATGCGTGCAGTTGAAGTCCTTCAGCAGCTGGTCGTAGGCGGCAGCCTCTTCCAGCGGGTTCAGCTGCGCGCGGTGCAGGTTCTCCAGCAGCGCGTCCAGGAGGAGCTTCTCGTCCTCCGTGGCCCGGACGATCGCCGGGATGGCCTCCAGGCCGGCCTCGCGGCACGCCCTCCAGCGGCGCTCACCCATGATGAGCTCGTAGCGGGCGGGCCCCAGCTGCCGTACGACGACGGGCTGGAGGAGCCCCACCTCCTTGATGGAGGTGACCAGCTCTTGGAGCGCGTCCTCGTCGAAGACATCACGCGGCTGGCGCGGGTTGGGCGAGATCGCATCGAGGGGGATCTCGGCGAAGTGCGCGCCCACCGGAGGAGCCGACGCCTCCATGACGGGGCCCGCCGCGGGCTCCTCGGTTTCATGTGAAACAGGCGGCAGCGTCGCCACCTTCGCCGCGGCAACCCCGCGGTCGGTCGTCAGCACCGGGACGGCCGCGGGGGAGGCAGAAGCCCCGCCCCCCAGCGCGGCCGGAGCCGGGGTCTTCTCCGTCGGGGCAGCGGGGATCAGTGCGCCGAGACCACGGCCCAGCCCCCTCCGTCGCTCGCTCACTGGATCCCCTCCACCATGCTTGGATCGTTCTGGACGCCGATGTGGGCCTGGCTCGCGTCATAGCTGATGCCGATGCCCTTCAGCGCGATTTCTCGGGCCGCCTCAAGATACGAGAGGGCACCGCTCGATCCAGGATCGTAAGTCAGCACCGTCTGCCCGTAACTCGGCGCCTCGGAGATACGGACCGAGCGGGGAATGCTTGTCCGCAGCACCTCGTCGCCGAAGTGGGTGCGCACCTCTTCCGCGACCTGGGAAGCGAGACGCGTCCGGCCGTCGTACATGGTGAGCAGGATCGTCGACACATGCAACGTGGGGTTGAGGTGCCCCCGCACCAGGTCGACGTTGCGCAGCAGCTGACCCAGGCCCTCGAGTGCGTAGTACTCGCACTGGATCGGGATGAGGACCTCCTGACCCGCGACCAGCGCGTTGACCGTCAACAGGCCGAGCGAGGGCGGACAGTCGATGAGGATGTAGTCCAGCGGCTGTTCGTACGCCTGGATCGCCCGCTGCAGCCGGCTCTCACGGGCCACCAAGGACACCAACTCGATCTCCGCACCGGCGAGATCGATGGTGGCGGGGGCACAGAAGAGACCCTCTACGTCGGGGACCGGCTGGACGACCTCGGAGAGAGGCTTGCTCTCCACCAACACGTCGTAGATGGAGGGAACTTCGGCGTGGTGGTCGATTCCGAGGGCGGTGGACGCGTTGCCCTGCGGGTCGAGGTCGATCACCAGGACCCGGCCGCCATGCAGAGCCAGCGAAGCGGCAAGGTTGACGGTGGTCGTCGTCTTGCCCACACCGCCCTTCTGGTTGGCGACCACGATGACTCTGGTCTGCTCCGGCCGTGGCAGGCCTTCGCCGGCGCGGCCCAGAGCCTCTACCGCCAGTTGGGCCGCACGACCGATCGGAGTGTCGTCCATCGGAGGCGGTGTTTCACGTGAAACATCCGCCCCCATCGACTCGGTACGGGGACCGGGGACCGGATCGGTCATCGGTCCCGCGATGTTGGCGTCGGACCGCAAGGATTCACTCTCCTCGACTTCAGGCTCGCAATGAACAGAGCCTCCCATGTCTTCGGGGTCGTGAACCAGTGAGGCCTGGTGTTCTGTGGAGAAATCCACCTCTGTGGACAACTCCATGCCCCTGGAGAGGGACGGAGTGCCCTGTGCCAGGGATGGAGTTCCCTGGGAGACGGGATCCTCGCCCAGGGAACCGAGGGGCCTGCGGTCGCGAGGTTCGGCCGCAGCGCGGCCGCGACTGATGATGCCGTGGAGCAGTGAGCGACGTTTCACGTGAAACACGATGCACAGCGGCGGCGACCGGATCCTCGCGACACTCCGGCCTGCGTAGGTTTGGCAGCTTGTGTGGAGTACGTCTCGTCGTCAGGACGGGTCAGAGCCACCCCTGCTCCTGCTCCGGCCTGAATCCCTGCTCCTGCTCAGCGGCGACGGCGGGCCCGGCCCGTCCGGGCCGCCTTGGCACGCTTGGCCGCGAACCGCACACCGCCCGGGCTCTCCCCGACCTCAACCCGCACCACCGTGGACAACGGGTCCACGATGCCCTCACCCACATGCAGGATCGAGGTCTCCACCGCACCGAGCTTGCTGAGCGCCGTGGCGGCGGCCTTCAGCTCCTCCTCGGCGGTGTCTCCCTTCAGCGCGAGCATCTCGCCGTAAGGACGCAGCAGCGGGATGCCCCAGGCGGCCAGACGATCCAGCGGGGCCACGGCCCGGGCGGTCACCACATGGACCGGTGGCAGCTTGCCCAGGACCTCCTCGGCACGCCCGCGCACCACCGTGACGTGATCCAGGCCGAGCAGCTCGACGACCTCGGTGAGGAAGTTGGTGCGCCGAAGCAGCGGCTCCAGCAGGGTGATGTTCAGGTCGTCCCGGACCAGGGCCAGCGGGATGCCGGGCAGGCCGGCACCGGAGCCGACATCGCAGACCGTCACTCCCTCGGGGACGGCCTCGGAGAGCACCGCGCAGTTCAGCAGGTGCCGCTCCCACAGGCGGGGCACTTCCCGCGGGCCGATCAGGCCACGCTGCACGCCCGCCTCGGCGAGCAGCTCCGCGTAGCGGACCGCATCCGAGAAGCGATCACCAAACACTTCCCGAGCCTGCTCGGGCGCGGGGGGAAGCTCCGCTGCCTCCGTCACGGGGACCGTCCTTCCGTACAGCGCCGGCGCTTCGCGCACCGGCCACCAGAACTACCAGGCTGACAAACTTCGGCCCCGTCTGCTCAACAGACGGGGCCGGTGAAACGTGAGGCCGATCAGGCGGGCAGCACGACGACGAACCGCTGCGGCTCCTCGCCCTCGGACTCGCTGCGCAGTCCCGCCGCCTTGACCGCATCGTGCACGACCTTGCGCTCGAACGGGGTCATCGCCTTGAGCTTGACGGGCTCGCCGGTGTTCTTCGCCTCGGCGGCGGCCTTGGCGCCGATCTCGGACAGCTCGGCCCGCTTCTTGGCCCGGTAACCCGCGACGTCCAGCATGAGCCGGCTGCGGTCGCCGGTCTCCCGGTGCACGGCCAGGCGCGTCAGCTCCTGCAGTGCCTCCAGCACCTCGCCGTCCCGGCCGACCAGCTTCTGCAGGTCGCGGCTGCCGGTGTCGCTGATGATCGACACGGAGGCGCGGTCGGCCTCGACGTCCATGTCGATGTCGCCGTCGAGGTCGGCGATGTCCAGCAGACCCTCCAGGTAGTCCGCCGCGATCTCACCCTCCTGCTCCAGGCGGGTCAGGGCGTCTGCAGCCTCGGCAGCGGCGGAGGTGGTGCCTTCCGTCACGGGATGGGCTCCTTCTTACTTCTTGGACGGGGACTTGGGCCGCTGCGGACCACCCTTGCGCTGGCCGGACTGGGCCTTGCTGCGGGTGCCGGAGCCGGACTTCGGGGCCTGCGGGGCGGCCGCGGGCTTGGCGTCCTGCGGCTCGTCGGGCTTCTCCAGCGAGGTGGACGAGGTGGACCCGCCCTCCTGCTTGGGTCCGCCGGACTGGCGCTGGGCCTTGGACTGGCGCTTGGGCTGCTGGCGCCGGGCCGCGGTGCCGGCCTCCGTGGTGGTCTCCGCACCGTCCGCGGTCTGCGCCGCGGCCTGAGCCGTGCTCTTCACCACGGTGCCGTCGGCCTGGGCGGCGAGACCGGCCTTGTTCAGGGCGTTGATGAACCGGCGCTCGAACTCGTTGCGCTCGCGGCCCTTGGCGACGATCGCCTTGACGATGGTCTTCTCGCTGCGGCGGCTGACCTTGCCGGCGTGCGTGACGTGCTTGGTCAGGCGCTCCAGGTAGGCGGCCTGAGCCTTGGAACCCGGGGTCGGGTTGTTGCGGATGACGTACATCTGCTGACCCATGGTCCACACGTTCGTCGTCAGCCAGTAGACGAGGACACCGACCGGGAAGTTGATACCGAAGACGGCGAACATCACCGGGAAGACGTACATCAGCATCTTCTGCTGCTGCATGAACGGCGTCTTCACCGTCGTGTCGACGTTCTTCGTCATCAGCTGGCGCTGCGTGTAGAACTGCGACGCCGACATCAGAACGATCATGATCGCGGTGACGACCCGGACGTCGGTCAGCGTGGCGCCGAGCGAGGCGACCTTGTCCGCGCTGTCCGTGAACTTCGCCGCAAGCGGGGCGCCGAAGATGTGCGCCTTACGGGCGCTGGCGAGCAGCGACTCGTTGAGGACGCCGATCGTCTTGCCCGTCGCGATCGCGTTGAGCACGTGGTACAGGGCGAAGAAGAACGGGGACTGCGCCAGGATGGGAAGGCACGAGGAGAGCGGGTTGGTGCCCGTCTCCTTGTACAGCTTCATCATCTCTTCGGACTGGCGCTGCTTGTCGTTCTTGTAGCGCTCCTGGATCTTCTTCATCTCCGGCTGGAGCGTCTGCATCGCGCGCGTCGACTTGATCTGCTTCACGAAGAGCGGGATCAGGCAGATGCGGATCAGGATCACCAGGGACACGATGGACAGGCCCCAGGCCCACCCGGTGTCGGCGCCGAAGATCGCGCCGTACATCTTGTGGAACTGGACGATGACCCATGAAACGGGTGTTGTGATGAAGCTGAAGAGGCTGGCAATCGTGTCCACTAATCATGCTCCTTGGGCATGGGACGAGGTCTCTGCGGCCGGGCTCGGAGGAAGCTCGGAAGTCGGGCTCCCGGGCTTCGCTTCGGTGGCCGGTTCGGCGGCGGAGGGCCCGCCCTTGCGTGCGCGCCAAGCGTTGCGCAGCATTTCGTGCCACCGCGGGCGCTTGCGCGGCGGGACATGGTCCACACCGCCCAGCGACCACGGATTGCACCTGAGGATGCGCCAGGCGGTGAGTGCCGTTCCCTTGATCGCACCATGCCGGTCGATGGCCGTATAGCCGTAGTGGGAGCACGACGGGTAGTACTTGCACACCGGCCCCAGCAGTGGACTGATCGTCCACTGGTACAGCTTGATCAGAGCCAGCAGCGGGTACTTCATCGCGCGCCCCCTCCCAGCAGCCGCTGAACGGCGGCGTCCAGGTCTTGGGCCAGCTGTGCGTGGTCTGCGTCGCCCGCTCCGGGCAGCGCTCGTACGACTACCAGGCTACCGGGGGGAAACAGAGCGACTCGGTCACGCATCAGATGACGCAGTCTGCGCTTCACTTTGTTGCGCACGACCGCTCCACCCACAGCCTTGCTCACGACGAAACCCGCACGCGTCGGGGGAGCGCTCTCCCCAGGCGCGTGCGGGTCCGTGGCACCGCTACGAAGGTGGACGACGAGAGTCGGGCGTCCTGCCCGGCGTCCTCGTCGAACCGCGGTCGCGAAGTCCTCGCGCCGCCTCAGCCGGTTCTCGGTAGGCAGCACGACGTCATGACCTGATCGGGATCAGGCGGACAGGCGGGCGCGACCCTTGCTACGGCGGGACGCGAGAATCGCGCGGCCGGCACGGGTGCGCATACGCAGCCGGAAGCCGTGGGTCTTCGCGCGACGACGGTTGTTCGGCTGGAAGGTGCGCTTGCTCACTCGGGGGCTCCAGAAAGAAATCGGTAGTTGCGGGGTGCCGTCTTGGCTGTCACCGTGCGCCCACGAGTAGCTCGCGTCACGCCCGAGTGCACCGCTTCCCGATCACCTGACGTGATCTGTGCCCATCGGAGGCAGGCGGCAGCAGCCATCGACAACTCGACCTGGTTACGGTACGCGGGGCTGCGCCATCCGGTCAAACCGAGGGTCACGGAGAGACACTATCCACAGGCTGGGGACAACAACTTGAACCGCACCCGCCACGCTGACTACCGTGGCTGAACTCCGATTCGTTCTTTTGTCCCCCGCCCCGGCGGGTTTGACCCACCCACCACCCGAAGTACCCCCCGACCCGTTCCGCGATCACACGTTCGTGGGACCTGTGAGAGAGCGTGCCCTGTGGCTGACGTACCCGCCGATCTTGCCGCAGTGTGGCCGCGAGTACTCGAGCAGCTCCTCGGAGAGGGCCGCGGACAGGGTGTCGAGGCGAAGGACGAGCACTGGATCCGGCGCTGCCAGCCGCTCGCGCTGGTCGCGGACACCGCTCTGCTCGCCGTACCGAACGAATTCGCGAAAGGCGTACTGGAGGGCCGTCTCGCGCCGGTCGTCAGCGAGACGCTGAGCCGCGAGTGCGGCCGTCCCATCCGTATCGCGATCACTGTGGACGACTCCGCGGGCGAGCCGCCGGCCCCCGCGGCGCCGGTGCAGCAGCCGCCCAATCCGCGCTACGAAGAACCCGAGCTGCCGTCCGGCCCGACGTACGAGGAACGGCCGTACGAGGGCTACGGCCGCCACCGCGCCCCCGAGCAGCCGTCGGCCGAGCAGCACCGCGCCGACCAGCTGCCCACCGGCCGCGCGGACCAGCTTCCCGTCGTACGGCCGGCGTATCCCTCCGAGTACCAGCGCCGCGATCCCGGGGCCTGGCCCCGGCCCGCGCAGGACGAGTACGGCTGGCAGCAGCCGCGGCTGGGCTTCCCCGAGCGCGACCCGTACGCGTCGCCGTCGTCCCAGGACGCCTACGGCACCGGTCAGAAGGGCTACGGCCCCGGCCCCGACGCCTACGGCTCGCCGTCCTCGGACTACCGCTCGCAGGGCATGGACCGGCCGTCGTACGAGCAGCAGCGCGGCGATTACGACAACCCGCGCGCCGACTACGACCCGGGGCGCCCGGACTACGACTCCGCGCGCCCCGAGTACGACCCCTCCCGCACCGAGTACGACCAGCGCGACCCCGTCCGCCGTGAGCTGCCCGAGCAGCCGACGGGCGGCGGCCCGGCGCATCGCGGCGGCCCCGGCCGCCCGGACCTGCCCACGGCCGGCGCACCCGGCCCGCTGGGCGCACAGCCGGCACCGGCGAGCGGTCCCGGCGAGCCGACGGCACGGCTGAACCCGAAGTACCTGTTCGACACGTTCGTGATCGGCGCCTCCAACCGGTTCGCGCACGCGGCCGCGGTCGCCGTCGCCGAGGCACCGGCGAAGGCCTACAACCCCCTTTTCATCTACGGGGAGTCGGGGCTCGGCAAGACGCATCTGCTGCATGCCATCGGGCACTACGCGCGGAGCCTCTACCCGGGCACGCGCGTGCGGTACGTGAGCTCGGAGGAGTTCACCAACGAGTTCATCAACTCCATCCGCGACGGCAAGGGCGACAGCTTCCGCAAGCGCTACCGCGAGATGGACATCCTGCTCGTCGACGACATCCAGTTCCTCGCGGACAAGGAGTCGACACAGGAGGAGTTCTTCCACACCTTCAACACGCTCCACAACGCCAACAAGCAGATCGTGCTCTCCTCCGACCGGCCGCCGAAGCAGCTGGTCACGCTGGAGGACCGGCTGCGGAACCGTTTCGAGTGGGGTCTGATCACCGACGTCCAGCCGCCCGAGCTGGAGACGCGTATCGCGATCCTGCGCAAGAAGGCGGTGCAGGAGCAGCTCAACGCTCCGCCGGAGGTGCTGGAGTTCATCGCCTCACGGATCTCCCGGAACATCCGTGAGCTGGAGGGCGCGTTGATCCGGGTGACCGCGTTCGCCTCGCTGAACCGGCAGCCGGTGGACCTGGGCCTGACGGAGATCGTCCTGAAGGACCTGATCCCCGGCGGCGAGGACAGCGCGCCCGAGATCACGGCGACGGCGATCATGGGGGCGACGGCCGACTACTTCGGGCTGACGGTGGAGGACCTGTGCGGCACCTCGCGCGGGCGCGCGCTGGTCACCGCGCGGCAGATCGCCATGTACCTGTGCCGTGAGCTGACCGATCTGTCGCTGCCGAAGATCGGCGCGCAGTTCGGTGGCCGCGACCACACGACCGTCATGCACGCCGACCGCAAGATCCGCGCGCTGATGGCCGAGCGGCGGTCCATCTACAACCAGGTGACCGAGCTGACGAACCGGATCAAGAACGGCTGACGGCGGCTGCGCCTGGCTTGCGCCGACGTCGAGGGCGCCTTCGGGACACGAGTCCTGAGGGCGCCCTTTGGCATATTCGCCGTCCAGGGTGGCGGGACCCTGGTGTCGGTGCCCGAGGGGCGCCCAGGCCCTTGAGGCACCGGGGGGAGGCACGGCTGCTCGCGGCTGCCCGGGTCCGCCGGCGGGCTGTGGAGTGTTCCTCGGTCGCCACCGGGTGTTCGATTAAGTGCCGGGTTACGGCCATCCTCCACAGATTCGCTGGGTTTCTTCCGTCCACATGCTGGGGACTGCGGAGTTGTCCCGAGCGGCATCCACAGGGAACGTGTTCATATGGCGTTCGCCCAGCTCAGCTGCCTGTGGAATCGTGGACGAACGATCTCCACAGGCTGTGGACCGAGCGGGGATCCACAGGCTGTGTACGAGGTTTTCCACTGACGACCCACAGGCCGGAGCCTGTTGTCCCCAGTGATCCCCGGCTTCTCCACATGGCTGTCCACTGTTCGGCAACGCGACGCACCCGCTCACCGCGTCGAGTGAAAGCCGTCACACGAAGGTGCCGGATTGGGGTGTGGGAAACGTGGGTAAACCTGGGGACGCAGCTGGGGAGAACTGCCCTCGGGCTGTGGGCGGGGTGTGCAGAACTTTCTGTTCTCCACAGACACCCCCGGTTGTCCACCGCCGTCACCCACAGGCCCCGTGGACAAAATCTTGGCTCTGAGCTGGGCAAACGCGGTTATCCACGGTATCCACAGGCCCTACTACTACTCCCGACTAGAGAGAGCTCGGCAATCGTTTTGAAGCGGGGGCTGTGCACAACTCGCCGTCTCGTGCCCGGCTGCCTCCCGGAGCGACTTGACCCCGACGGGCACCTACTGTCAGTGCGGTGCGTCAGACTGGTCCCCGGTGTCCTTCCCTCCGCAGTGGGCGGTGACACCGAGTCGGAGGACTCAGTAGCAACAGCAGGAGGCGGCTTACGGTGAAGATCCGGGTGGAACGCGACGTACTCGCGGAGGCAGTGGCGTGGGCGGCACGCAGCCTCCCGGCCCGTCCGCCGGCGCCTGTCCTCGCCGGCCTCCTCCTCAAGGCCGAGGACGGCCAGCTGAGCCTGTCGAGCTTCGACTACGAGGTCTCCGCGCGCGTGTCCGTGGAAGCCGAGGTCGAGGAGGAGGGCACCGTCCTCGTCTCCGGCCGGCTGCTCGCCGACATCTCCCGCGCCCTCCCCAACCGGCCGGTGGAGATTTCCACAGACGGTGTACGGGCGACCGTGGTCTGTGGGTCCTCCCGGTTCACCCTGCACACCCTGCCTGTGGAGGAGTACCCGGCGCTGCCGCAGATGCCGAACGCCACGGGCACCGTCCCCGGCGAGGTCTTCGCGGCCGCCGTGTCCCAGGTGGCCATCGCCGCCGGCCGTGACGACACACTGCCCGTCCTCACCGGTGTGCGCATCGAGATCGAGGGCGACACCGTCACCCTGGCCTCCACCGACCGCTACCGCTTCGCCGTCCGCGAGTTCCTGTGGAAGCCGGAGAACCCGGACGCCTCCGCGGTCGCCCTGGTCCCCGCCAAGACGCTCCTGGACACCGCCAAGTCGCTCGGCGCCGGTGACAGCGTGACGCTGGCACTGTCCGGGTCGGGCGCGGGCGAGGGCCTGATCGGTTTCGAGGGCGCGGGGCGTCGTACGACCACGCGGCTGCTCGAGGGTGACCTGCCGAAGTACCGCACGCTGTTCCCGACCGAGTTCAACTCCGTCGCCGTGATCGAGACCGCGCCGTTCGTGGAGGCCGTCAAGCGTGTGGCGCTGGTGGCCGAGCGGAACACCCCGGTGCGGCTGAGCTTCGAGCAGGGCGTGCTGATCCTGGAGGCCGGGTCCAGCGACGACGCGCAGGCTGTGGAAAGGGTCGACGCCCAGCTGGAGGGCGACGACATCTCCATCGCCTTCAACCCGACGTTCCTGCTGGACGGCCTGAGCGCGATCGACTCCCCGGTGGCCCAGCTGTCGTTCACGACCTCCACGAAGCCGGCGCTGCTCAGCGGGAAGCCGGCGGTGGATGCCGAGGCCGATGACGCGTACAAGTACCTGATCATGCCGGTGCGGCTCAGCGGCTGACCGTTTTCCACAGCTGTGCACAGTGCCGGGCGCCTTTGCGGGGGCCCGGCACCCACTGCCTGTGGCTCGGCAGCGTCTGTGGAAAAAGTACAGGTCGCAGGGCCTACGCATGAGCGCGTATGCCCACAACTGTGCGTGAAGAGGGCGGTTTAGGCTCGGCTCGGCACCAAGGTGCCTGTCCCGCCACAGCGACCTAAGGAACACAACTGATGGAGCTCGGTCTCGTCGGCCTCGGCAAGATGGGCGGCAACATGCGCGAGCGGATCCGCCGCGCGGGCCACACCGTCATCGGGTACGACCGCAACGCGGACCTCGCGGATGTCCACAGCCTGGAAGAGCTTGTGGGCAAGCTCAGCGGTCCGCGTGTGGTCTGGGTGATGGTCCCGGCCGGCGAGCCCACGCAGTCGACCATCGACCGGCTGGCCGAGCTGCTGGAGCCCGGCGACGTGGTCGTGGACGGCGGCAACTCCCGCTGGACGGACGACGAGAAGCACGCCGAGGAGCTGGCGGCCAAGGGCATAGGCTTCGTCGACTGCGGCGTCTCCGGCGGCGTCTGGGGTCTGGAGAACGGGTACGCGCTGATGTACGGCGGCGACGCCGAGTACGTCGCCAAGGTGCAGCCGGCCTTCGACGCGCTCAAGCCGGAGGGCGGCTTCGGCTCGGTGCACGCCGGCAAGGTCGGCGCGGGCCACTTCGCGAAGATGGTCCACAACGGCATCGAGTACGCGATGATGCAGGCCTACGCCGAGGGCTGGGAGCTGCTGGAGAAGGTCGACTCCGTGGAGAACGTCCGCGAGGTCTTCCGCTCCTGGCAGGAAGGGACCGTCATCCGTTCCTGGCTGCTCGACCTCGCGGTCAACGCGCTGGACGACGACGAGCACCTGGAGGGCCTGCGCGGTTATGCACAGGACTCCGGTGAGGGACGCTGGACTGTGGAGGCCGCGATCGACAACGCGGTGCCGCTGCCGGCGATCACCGCGTCGCTGTTCGCGCGGTTCTCCTCCCGCCAGGAGGACTCGCCGCAGATGAAGATGATCGCCGCGCTGCGCAACCAGTTCGGCGGTCACGCCGTAGAGAAGAAGTAGTCCACAGGGATCCACAGGGCCGCCCTCGCGGGCCCCGTGATCCACAGTTCACAGCACTCTGGGGAAGGCCGGCGAAACGACCATGCACGTCACGCATCTTTCGCTGGCCGACTTCCGCTCGTACGCCCGGGCCGAGGTTCCGCTCGACCCGGGCGTCACCGCCTTCGTCGGGCCCAACGGGCAGGGCAAGACCAACCTGGTGGAGGCGGTCGGATACCTCGCCACCCTCGGCAGCCACCGGGTCGCCTCCGACGCCCCCCTGGTCCGCATGGGGGCCGAGCGGGCCGTGATCCGGGCGCAGGTCCGGCAGGGCGAGCGGCAGCAGCTGGTCGAGCTGGAGCTGAACCCGGGCAGGGCCAATCGCGCCCGCATCAACCGGTCCTCGCAGGTCAGACCGAGGGACGTGCTGGGGATCGTACGGACCGTGCTGTTCGCCCCCGAGGATCTCGCGCTGGTCAAGGGGGATCCCGGGGAACGGCGGCGGTTCCTCGACGAGCTGATCACGGCGCGGTCGCCGCGCATGGCCGGGGTGCGCTCCGACTACGAGCGGGTGCTGAAGCAGCGGAACACCCTGCTCAAGACCGCCGCCCTGGCGCGCCGGCACGGCGGCCGGGCCATGGACCTGTCCACGCTCGACGTGTGGGACCAGCATCTCGCGCGCGCGGGCGCCGAGTTGCTCGCCCAGCGGCTGGACCTGATCGCCGCGCTGCAGCCGCTGGCCGACAAGGCGTACGAGCAGCTGGCCCCCGGTGGCGGCCCGCTGGCACTGGAGTACAAGCCGTCCGCGCCCGGCGAGGCCCACGCGCGCGAGGATCTCTACGTCCAGCTGATGGCGGCCCTGGCGGAGGCGCGCAAGCAGGAGATCGAGCGCGGTGTCACCCTCGTAGGCCCTCATCGGGACGATTTGATTCTCAAACTCGGTCAGCTGCCCGCCAAGGGGTACGCCTCCCACGGCGAGTCCTGGTCCTACGCGCTCGCCCTGCGTCTGGCCTCCTACGACCTGCTGCGGGCCGAGGGCAACGAGCCGGTCCTGGTCCTGGACGACGTCTTCGCCGAGCTGGACACGCGCCGGCGGGAGCGGCTGGCCGAGCTGGTCGCGCCCGGGGAGCAGGTGCTGGTCACCGCGGCCGTGGACGACGACGTACCGCATGTACTGGCCGGGGCGCGGTACACCGTGTCGGGCGGGACGGTGGAGCGCGTATGAGCACCGGCGAATCCACCCCCCAGGGCCCGGAGAAGAGCGGGAACGAACCCTCCGGTGTCGACCTCGCGCGCGTGGCGTTGCGCGCGGCGAGGGAGCAGGCACGCGCGCGTGGGGACGCGGCGCGGCAGAAGAAGCAGGCCCGGCGCGGTGGCGGGCTGCGCTCCGGCGCGCGCGCGGACGGCCGTGACCCGATGGCGCTGGGGGCCGCGATCAACCGGCTGCTGACCGAGCGCGGCTGGGAGACCCCCGCGGCGGTGGGCGGGGTGATGGGCCGCTGGCCGCAGATCGTCGGCGAGGACCTGGCCAAGCACTGTGTGCCGCAGCGGTACGACGAGGACGAGCGCGTGCTGATCGTGAGCTGCGACTCGACGGCCTGGGCGACCCAGCTGCGCCACCTCGCGCCCGCGCTGGTCGCCCGCCTCAACGAGGACCTGGGGCACGGCACGGTACGGATGATCAAGGTGCTCAACCCGGGCGGGCCGGCCCGCCGCTACGGTCCGCTGCGGGCCCCGGGGAGCTCCGGGCCCGGCGATACGTACGGGTGACGTACATCACGTCGAACAAGGGGGTCGCGCTGTCGGTGCCGCGCCGTACCACGGGTGCGGAGTGCCGCTGTGGCACCGGCGGATCGCCATCTGACCCCCCAGTAGCCAAGGGTTGACGCCTCGAAGCGCTGAGTGCCGCTGTGAGCCCCTTGGAGCCCCCATCCGCATATCGGGACCCGATCGAGGCCGGTTCAGGGCGGCACATGGGGACTCAGGTACCGGCAAACCCCCATCGATGTCAGACCTACCGGTAGACTGGAAGACAATCCCGCCCCAATGTGGGGACCGCCCGGGAAAAGCTGAGCAACACGCTGATCAAGGCTTACCACCGCAACATGCCGCAGCCGCTCCGGCACACCCTCCCCCAGAGGGGGTACCCCCAGGAGCCCGGCTCGTGCTGTGCCAGAAAGGGCGCTTCGTGGCCGATTCCGGCAACCCCAACGAGAACATCCCGTCCACCGACGCCGGCGTGAACAGTGAGGCCGCCACCTCGGCTTCGTACGACGCCAGCGCCATCACCGTGCTCGAAGGGCTGGACGCGGTCCGCAAGCGGCCCGGCATGTACATCGGTTCCACGGGCGAGCGCGGTCTGCACCACCTGGTGTACGAGGTCGTCGACAACTCCGTCGACGAGGCGCTGGCCGGGTACGCGGACACCATCGACGTCACGATCCTCGCCGACGGCGGTGTCCGGGTCGTCGACAACGGCCGTGGCATCCCCGTGGGCATCGTGCCCTCCGAGGGCAAGCCGGCCGTCGAGGTCGTGCTGACCGTCCTGCACGCGGGCGGCAAGTTCGGCGGCGGCGGTTACGCCGTCTCCGGCGGTCTGCACGGTGTGGGTGTGTCCGTCGTCAACGCGCTGTCCACGAAGGTCGCCGTCGAGATCAAGACCGACGGCCACCGCTGGACGCAGGACTACAAGCTCGGTGTCCCGACGGCCCCGCTCGACCAGCACGAGGCCACGGACGAGACCGGCACCTCGGTCACCTTCTGGGCCGATCCCGACATCTTCGAGACCACCGAGTACTCCTTCGAGACGCTCTCGCGGCGTTTCCAGGAGATGGCGTTCCTCAACAAGGGTTTGACGATCAAACTCACCGACGAGCGCGAGTCGGCGAAGGCCACCAGCGGCGCGGACGAGGCGGGCGCGGACGAGAAGGCCGAGGTCAAGGCCGTCACGTACTACTACGAGGGCGGCATCGTCGACTTCGTGAAGTACCTCAACTCCCGCAAGGGAGAGGTGGTGCACCCCACCGTCATCGACCTGGAGGCGGAGGACAAGGACAAGAGCCTGTCCCTCGAGGTCGCGATGCAGTGGAACAGCGGCTACACCGAGGGCGTGTACTCCTTCGCGAACATCATCCACACCCACGAGGGCGGTACCCACGAAGAGGGCTTCCGCGCCGCGCTGACGTCGCTGATCAACAAGTACGCGCGCGACAAGAAGCTGCTCCGCGAGAAGGACGACAACCTCACCGGTGACGACATCCGTGAGGGTCTGACCGCGATCATCTCGGTCAAGCTGAGCGAGCCGCAGTTCGAGGGCCAGACGAAGACCAAGCTGGGCAACACGGAGGCCAAGACCTTCGTGCAGAAGGCGGTCTACGAGCACCTCAACGACTGGCTGGACCGCAACCCGGTCGAGGCCGCGGACATCATCCGCAAGGGCATCCAGGCGGCCACCGCGCGCGTGGCGGCCCGCAAGGCCCGCGACCTGACCCGCCGCAAGGGTCTGCTGGAGTCGGCGTCCCTGCCGGGCAAGCTCTCCGACTGCCAGTCCAACGACCCCACCAAGTGCGAGATCTTCATCGTCGAGGGTGACTCCGCCGGCGGCTCGGCCAAGTCCGGCCGCAACCCGCAGTACCAGGCGATCCTCCCGATCCGCGGCAAGATCCTCAACGTGGAGAAGGCCAGGATCGACAAGATCCTGCAGAACCAGGAGATCCAGGCGCTGATCTCGGCCTTCGGCACGGGTGTGCACGAGGACTTCGACATCGAGAAGCTCCGCTACCACAAGATCATCCTGATGGCTGACGCCGATGTCGACGGCCAGCACATCAGCACCCTGCTGCTGACCTTCCTGTTCCGCTTCATGCGGCCCCTGGTCGAGGCCGGGCACGTGTACCTGTCCCGTCCTCCGCTGTACAAGATCAAGTGGGGCCGGGACGACGTGGAGTACGCCTACTCCGACCGCGAGCGCGACGCCCTCATCGAGATGGGCCGCCAGCGCGGCAAGCGGGTCCGCGAGGACTCGATCCAGCGCTTCAAGGGCCTCGGCGAGATGAACGCCGAGGAGCTGCGCGTGACCACGATGGACCAGGAGCACCGGGTCCTCGGCCAGGTCACCCTGGACGACGCCGCCCAGGCGGACGACCTGTTCTCGGTCCTCATGGGCGAGGACGTCGAGGCCCGCCGCCAGTTCATCCAGCGCAACGCCAAGGACGTCCGCTTCCTCGACATCTGAGTCGGTCTCAGCTGACCGCATCAGGAAGGATCTTCACCAGCAATGGCCGACGAGAACACTCCGCAAACCCCTGAGACCGAGGGCGGCGAGCTCGCGATGCGCGTCGAGCCCGTCGGGCTCGAGACGGAGATGCAGCGCTCGTACCTGGACTACGCGATGTCCGTCATCGTGTCCCGTGCGCTGCCCGACGTCCGGGACGGCCTCAAGCCCGTCCACCGGCGCGTGCTGTACGCGATGTACGACGGCGGCTACCGCCCCGACCGCGGCTTCTACAAGTGCGCCCGTGTCGTCGGTGACGTCATGGGCAACTACCACCCGCACGGCGACAGTTCGATCTACGACGCCCTGGTGCGCCTCGCGCAGCCGTGGTCGATGCGGATGCCGCTGGTGGACTCCAACGGCAACTTCGGCTCCCCGGGCAACGACCCGGCGGCCGCCATGCGGTACACCGAGTGCAAGATGGCGCCGCTGTCGATGGAGATGGTCCGCGACATCGACGAGGAGACCGTCGACTTCACGGACAACTACGACGGCCGCTCCCAGGAGCCGACCGTCCTGCCCGCCCGCTTCCCGAACCTGCTGATCAACGGATCGGCGGGTATCGCGGTCGGCATGGCGACCAACATCCCGCCGCACAACCTGCGCGAGGTCGCGGCCGGCGCCCAGTGGTACCTGGAGAACCCCGAGGTCTCGCACGAGGAACTGCTGGACGCGCTCATGGAGCGCATCAAGGGCCCGGACTTCCCGACCGGCGCCCTGGTGGTGGGCCGCAAGGGCATCGAGGAGGCGTACCGCACCGGGCGCGGCTCCATCACGATGCGCGCGGTGGTCGAGGTCGAGGAGATCCAGGGCCGGCAGTGCCTGGTCGTCACCGAGCTGCCGTACCAGGTCAACCCGGACAACCTGGCGCAGAAGATCGCCGACCTGGTCAAGGACGGCAAGATCGGCGGCATCGCGGACGTCCGCGACGAGACGTCGTCCCGCACCGGCCAGCGCCTCGTCATCGTCCTGAAGCGGGACGCGGTCGCCAAGGTCGTCCTGAACAACCTGTACAAGCACACCGACCTGCAGACGAACTTCGGCGCGAACATGCTGGCGCTGGTCGACGGCGTGCCGCGCACCCTCTCGCTCGACGCGTTCATCCGGCACTGGGTGACGCACCAGATCGAGGTCATCGTCCGCCGGACCCGCTTCCGGCTGCGCAAGGCCGAGGAGCGCGCGCACATCCTGCGCGGCCTGCTGAAGGCCCTGGACGCCATCGACGAGGTCATCGCGCTGATCCGGCGCAGCGAGACCGTCGAGGTGGCGCGTACGGGCCTGATGGGCCTCCTGGAGATCGACGAGATCCAGGCCAACGCGATCCTCGAGATGCAGCTGCGGCGCCTGGCGGCCCTGGAGCGGCAGAAGATCGTCCAGGAGCACGACGAACTCCAGGCGAAGATCAACGAGTACAACGAGATCCTCGCCTCCCCGGTCCGCCAGCGCGGGATCGTCAGCGAGGAGCTGGCCGCGATCGTCGAGAAGTACGGCGACGACCGCCAGACCAAGCTGATCCCGTACGAGGGCGACATGTCCATCGAGGACCTGATCGCCGAGGAGGACATCGTCGTCACGGTCACGCGCGGCGGCTACGTCAAGCGGACCAAGACGGACGACTACCGGGCGCAGAAGCGCGGCGGCAAGGGCGTACGCGGCACGAAGCTGAAGGAAGACGACATCGTCGACCACTTCTTCGTCTCCACCACGCACCACTGGCTGCTGTTCTTCACCAACAAGGGCCGGGTCTACCGGGCGAAGGCGTACGAGCTGCCCGAGGCCGGCCGGGACGCGCGCGGCCAGCACGTGGCGAACCTGCTCGCCTTCCAGCCGGACGAGGCGATCGCCGAGATCCTGGCGATCCGTGACTACGAGGCGGCGCCGTACCTGGTGCTGGCCACCAAGTCCGGCTTGGTCAAGAAGACGCCTCTGAAGGATTACGATTCGCCCCGCTCCGGTGGTGTGATCGCGATCAACCTGCGCGAGCGGGAGGACGGAACGGACGACGAGCTGATCGGTGCGGAGCTGGTCTCGGCCGAGGACGATCTGCTTCTGATCAGCAAGAAGGCACAGTCGATCCGGTTCACCGCCACCGACGACTCCCTGCGCCCGATGGGCCGCGCCACCTCCGGCGTCAAGGGCATGAGTTTCCGTGAAGGCGATGAACTTCTGTCGATGAATGTTGTTCGACCCGGTACGTTCGTGTTCACTGCCACCGACGGCGGGTACGCGAAGCGGACCGTTGTCGACGAGTACCGCGTCCAGGGTCGCGGCGGCCTCGGCATCAAGGCCGCCAAGATCGTGGAGGACCGTGGTTCGCTCGTCGGGGCGCTGGTCGTCGAGGAGACCGACGAGATCCTCGCGATCACCCTCTCCGGCGGTGTGATTCGCACGCGAGTCAATGAAATCAGGGAGACGGGCCGTGACACCATGGGCGTCCAACTGATCAACCTGGGCAAGCGCGATGCCGTGGTCGGTATCGCACGTAACGCCGAGGCGGGGCGTGAGGCGGAGGAGGTCGACGGCGAGGAGGCCGTCGACGCCGTCGAGGGCGCCCAGGCCACCGGCACGGACGAGGGTGAGGCGCCCTCGGCCGAGTAGCACGAGGAGTGAGTCATCGTGAGCGGAGCCACGGGCGCCGGATCGGCCGGTACCTCCAGGGGTACGGAGACGGACGGCGGCGGCCGTGGCTCCGCCGCGCACGGGGCGGCTGCGGGGAGCGCGACCGACCCGCACACGACCAACCTGAAGCCCGTGCCGGCGCCCGCCAAGGACGCCTCCGGCACGTCTGGATCCCAGGGGAGAACTGTGACGGACACCCGAGGCCCGGCCGCGGCCGGCGAGGCGCAGTCGTCGTCTCCGCTCCCCGGGGAGCGGCACCCGGAGCAGCCCTCCGGGCCGTACCACCCGCCGCAGGCCTACCCGGCGCAGCCCCCGGCCGGCGCGGTACGGCGGCCGCGTACGGGCGCCCGTACGGCGCCGCGCACCCGTAAGGCGCGGCTGCGGGTGGCCAAGGCCGACCCGTGGTCGGTGATGAAGGTCAGCTTCCTGCTGTCCATCGCCCTCGGCATCTGCACGATCGTCGCCTCGGCGGTGCTGTGGATGGTCCTGGACGCGATGGGCGTGTTCTCCACGGTGGGCGGCACGATCTCGGAGGCGACCGGCTCGAACGAGGCGAACGGCTTCGACCTCCAGGCGTTCCTGTCACTCCCCCACGTGCTGACGTTCACGACGATCATCGCGGTCATCGACGTGGTCCTGGCCACGGCGCTCGCGACGCTCGGCGCGTTCATCTACAACCTCTCCGCGGGCTTCGTGGGCGGCATCGAGCTGACCCTGGCGGAGGACGAATAGGCCCTGCCAAGGCCTCCGGACACCCCGTGGGCCCCCTGACCTGATGGTCCCCCGACAACCGATTTTGGGACTGACGTGGTCGTGCGCTAATCTTCAGGAGTCAGCGCGCGGGACACACACCGCACAGCGCGGCGGGGCTATAGCTCAGTTGGTTAGAGCGCATCCCTGATAAGGATGAGGCCACAGGTTCAAATCCTGTTAGCCCCACCAGCACGAAGACCCCCGGTCCGGATGGATCGGGGGTCTTCGGCGTCTACCGGGGCATCCACCGGCTGGTACAAACCCGGAACAGAAAAGGCCCGACCGCTGGCGACGGGGGATGCACCAGCGATCGGGCTGTGGCCAAGGGTAACAAGCCCAGGCGCCTCGTGGGGGCAAGTCGATCGGAAATAAGTCAGGTTGGCCGATCAATGACCGCACGGAGGGTCGTAGGAGAGGCGGGGCAGGTACTCGTGCCACTGCTGTGCGCTCAGTACGCCCCGGGTGACCGAGCAGATGTGCTTGATCGCCGCGTCGGCGTCCAGGCTCCACAGGCGGACCGTGTCGGTGCCGCTGGAGACCCCCAGGACGTCGCTCCTGGTGCTGAAGGACAGGAACGTGCCCGACTTGGCGTTGGGGCTCATCGACTGGCCGATGGGGGTCGCCGAGGCGGGGTCGGTGACGTTCCACAGCCGGATCGTGTTGTCGTTGCCGCCACTGGCCAGAACATGCCCGTCCGGGCTGAACGTCAGTGACTTGACCGCCTCGGTGTGGCCGATGAGCGGCGCGCCCAGCGCGGTCGCCGAGGCGGGGGCGGTGACGTTCCACAGCCGGACCGTGTCGTCGTCGCTGCCACTGGCCAGAACGTGCCCGTCCGGGCTGAAGGCGAGCGTGTTGATCGGCCCGGAGTGCTGCGTGAGCCGGGCGAGCGCGGTCGTGTGGGCCGGGTCGCTGACGTCCCAGAGCCGGACGGTGCTGTCCGCGCTGCCGCTGGCCAGGGTGTGCCCGTCGGGGCTGAAGGCGAGCGCGTTGAGGTAGCCCCGGTGGCCGGTGAGCGGCCTGCCGAGCGCCACGGGGTGCGCGAGGTCGGTGACGTTCCACAGCCGGATGGTGTCGTCGTCATAGGCGGTGGCCAGGGTGCGGCCGTCCGGGCTGAAGGCGAGCGCGAGCCCCGCGAAGCGTGTCCGCAGGTGGATGGCCTCGCCGGTGACCGGGTGGGACGGATCGCCGACGTTCCACAGGTACACCAGATGGTTGTTGGTGAGGACGGCGAGGGTGCGGCCGTCGGGAGAGAACAGCAGGGGCGCACGATGGCCGCCGTCCGCCTGCATGAATGGTTCGCTCAGCGGCACGGGTCGCCCGGGCCGCGCCACGTTCCACAGCCGGAGCCTGCCGTCCCGCGCCGCCGTGGCGAGCACCCGTCCGTCCGGCCGGAACCCCCCGGTGCGGCCGGTGATGTCCGAGGTGGGCAGCGACCACAGGCGCACCTTGCTGTCCCCGCTGCCGGTGGCGAGGGTCCGCCCGTCGGGGCTGAATCCCAGGGCGTACATCTCTCCGCTGCTGCCCGCGAGCGACCCCCCGACCTGGGACGGGGACGTCGGGTCGGCCACGTTCCACAGGCTGGCCGTGCTGTCCGCGCTCGCGGCGGCGAGCCGGCCGCCGTCCGGGCTGAAGGCCACCGACCAGATCGGGCCGGTGTGCCCGGTCAGCGGCGAGCCGAGCGCGGAGGGGCGGGCGGGGTCGGTGACGTTCCACAGCCGGATCGTGTCGTCCGCGCTGCCGGAGGCGAGGGTGTGCCCGTCGGGGCTGAACGCCACCGAGTGCACGAGGTCGGTGTGGCCCTTGAGCACGGTGTCGTAGCGCTGCGCGTGGTGCGGGTCGGTCACGTTCCACAACATGATCGTGTCGTCGTCACCGCCGGCCGCGAGGGTGCGCCCGTCGGGGCTGAACGCCACGCTGCGCACGGCGGCCGTGTGGCCGCGCAGGGGGCCGATCTGCCGCGGGTGGTGCGGGTCGGCGACGTTCCACAGCCGTACGGTGTGGTCCTCGCCGGCGGACGCCAGCGTCCGTCCGTCCGGGCTGAAGGCGATCAGGTAGATCGTGCCCTTGTGCCCGGTCAGGGGAGCGCCCAGGGACACCGGGCGGGCGGGGTCGGTGACGTTCCACAGCCGGATCGTGCCGTCGTCGCCGGCGCTGGCCAGGGTGCGGCCGTCCGGGCTGAACACCGCGCTGCTCACCCAGCTGGTGTGGCCGGTGAGCGGCTCGCCCAGCTGCTTCGGGCGGTTCGGGTCGGCCACGTTCCACAGCCGGACCGTCCGGTCGTAGCTGGCGGTGGCCAGGGTCCTGCCATCGGGGCTGAAGGAGGTCAGGTAGACGGCGCCGGTGTGGCCGGACAGGGAGGTGGCCAGCGGCGCGTTCACGATCGAGATCAGCCTGCTGTACGTCCCCTCGTCGTCCGGGCGCAGCCGGTGCGCGACCAGGTCGAGCTGGGCGGACAGGGACGGATCGGTGCTCTGGACCCGGTCGGCCTCGGCGAGGACCTGCTCGAAGACGGCGTCGTCCCGCTGCTGCCGGGCGATCACCGCCGAGCCGCCGGCCACCAGGGCCAGCACGACCAGCGTGGCCACCGCGGCCCGGCTCAGCCACACCGAGCGCCGGCGCAGCCGCACCGAGGCGGCCAGGAACTCCACCGCGCTGCGGGTCAGAAAGGTGTCCCCGGCCGATCTGGCCCAGCCGCGGGCCTGCTCCAGTCGGGAGCCGCGGTACAGCAGCGAGCTGTCCCGGCCCGAGTCCTCCCAGGCCCGGCCGTCCTCCTCCAGCCGCTGGCGCAGCAGATGGTCGTTGCGGTCGTCGTCGATCCAGTGCCGCAGCCGGGGCCAGGCGTGCAGCAGCGCCTCGTGGGTGATCTCCACGGTGTCCGCGTCCAGCGTCACCAGCCGGGCCCGTACGAGGGCCTCGAGGGACTCCTCCGTCTTGCCGGGGTCCGCCGACTCCTCCGCCAGTTGCCGCCGGGTGCCCCGCCGCCGCGTGGCCTGGGTGTCCTCGCCCAGCCGGACCAGCCGCAGCAGGAGCAGCCGGGCTGCCGTACGGGCCGCGGGGTCCAGCCCCGACCAGGCGCGCTCGGCCGTCGCCGCGACCGCCCCCTGGATGCCGCCCGCCGCGCGATAGCCGGCCAGCGTCAGCCGCCCGGCCTTGCGGCGCTGCCAGGTGGCGAGCAGGGCGTGCGAGAGCAGCGGGAGCACGCCCGCGTCGTGGGCCCCGCGCGGGCCGTCGGCGCTGACCTCGCGGACGATCAGCTCGGCGAGTCCGGGTTCCAGCTCCAGCCCCACCGCCTTGGCCGGACCGGTCACCGCCTCGCGCAGCTCGGTACTGGTCAGCGGGCCGAGGACCATGTGCCGGTGCTGGAGGGCGTCGGCCAGTTCCGGGTAGCCGAGGCACTGCTCGTAGAAGTCGGCGCGGATGCCGAGGACGACGAGCACCGGGGCGCGCTCGCCCGAGCCGGCGGGCGCAGTGCAGGCGGCGTGCAGGAGCTGGATGAACGTACGCCGGTCCGTCTCGTCGGCGCAGAGGGTGAAGGCTTCCTCGAACTGGTCCACCACGACGACCGGGCGGCACTCGGCGGAGGCCTCGCGGCGGGCCCACTCGGACACGGCCTCGCGGGCCGCCTGTGCCACCCGTGGGGAGTCGGAGCCGGGAACCGCCGGATTCCGCGTGGCCTCCTGTTCGGCCCGGCGCGCGTCGGCGGCGACAGGGCCGAGATCGGGGATACGGCGCACCAGCTCACCGAGGGGGTCGGCACCGGGGACGAGGTGCAGGACGCAGTCGCCGGTGGATTCCTGCGGGGCCTGGGGTGTGGCGCTTGTGTGCGGTATGCCGGTGCCGCGTCCGTCGTGCAGCGCTCCGCCGCGTACGGCGGGGACCAGACCGGCGTTCAGCAGGGAGGACTTCCCCGCTCCCGAGGCGCCCACCAGCATCACCAGACCGCCCGTCCGCTCGGCCGCGCGGAGTTGGGTGATGAGCGCGCTCGTGCTCCGTTCCCGGCCGAAGAACCACCGGGCGTCCTCCTGCCGGTAGGGGGCGAGCCCTCGGTAGGGGCAGACGCCTCCGGTGACGGGCGGGGACTGGGCGGGAGGCGTCCGGTTCTCCTCGGCGGGCGGCGCGGGCCGGTCGCCCACCGGGTCGGCCAGCGCGCGCTCCCACAGCCGCTGCCAGTGTGCGAGGTCGTACAGGCCTGTGGACACCGGTGAGGGCTGCAGCCGCCGTGCCTCGGGGATCAGGATGTGCAGCACCGCCGCGAGGGCGGTGAACTGGGCCGGCACGTTCTTGGCCCGGCGCCAGTCGCTGATCCGCTGCGCGGACACCCGCACGGGCCGCCCGCGTTCGTCGACCCGCTGTAGTCGTACGACCGCCTCGGCGACGCTCTTGAGGGGAGGGTTTCCAGCCTCCTTGTACAGCAGCGCGAGGCGCTCGGCGAAAGCTGTGCGTGTCCCTGAGTCGGAACTCAAGGTCCCACCCCTTTACTTCCCCCCGTATCTGGACGTCCGGACCGGAAAACCCACCCTATACGCCTGACCTGCGGATAAGGACCGGTCCGGAGGCGGCGGTCTCCTCGCCGTGGGCAACAGATGGCAGGATCCGGACCCGGTAGCGACCTCGTCACACACCGTCCGAACAGGCCACGGCCTCGCGCTCGGACAGACAGGCCTCGGTGCCGAAGGATCTCGGCCAACTTCGATCGAAGGCAGGGAGCGACGACGAGACGGTCGCGAGCCCGTGAGCCCGTGAGCCTTGAGAACCGGCTCCATTTTTCGACCGCTGCCGAGCCGACGCGGCACCGGTCGACGCCTCTGCACCGTCCGGTACCGGTCCCCACGAGGGGAGGGACCGGTACCGGACGGGCAGGGGGTGGTGTGTGCGGGGCGGGCAGGGTGACGTTTCACGTGAAACATCGCTCAGGCGAAACACCGGGTGATGTCGGACAGGGGTGGCACGTCCCGGTCCGCTTCAGTCGGCCGTTGTGCTCACCTCGAGCCATCCGGCCGCGCGGGCCATGGCCACAGCGTGGCGTTCCGCCTCCTCGGCGGAGGCGTTGAGGGTCGCGTCCTGCCCCAGTGCGCCGCCCCCGGCCGCGAGAGCGGCGGCCTGGGATGCCGCCAGCGCCGCCCGCAGGGCCGCGGCGGAGGCCATGGAAGTCGTGCCGGATGCGCGGGAGTCCGGGGCTGCAGCCGCGCTGCAGTTGCCCCGTGCCGCGGCCACCTGGGCGGCCAGCGCCGCGGTGGCAGCGGCGTTCCGGGCGCAGCGGGCGTCCGCGGCGGGGTCGGGGGCCGACGCGGTGAGCGCGGCGAGTGACTCGGCCGACAGCCGCAGCGCGTTGGCGGCCCGGCCGACGGGGTCCCGTGGGACGACCTCCGCCGCGTCCTGGCCGACACCGGCGTACCGGCACGCGGCCACCGCACGGTCGTAGGCACTGTGCGCACGGGCCCTGTGGGGCATGCGAGGCGCCCCGGCCTCCTCCGTGATTGCTCCGGTCGCCGCTTCTTCCCGTTCGCTCATCCTCGGCCTCCCTCGTCCGGGACGACACCGCACTCTGGTCCTGGGGCGCGGGCAGGGTGCCACGTCGGCCGTGAAGAGGCCAGTGGAGCGGCTGCGATCCGGCCGCCACGGGCACCCCTGGATATCTGATGGTCTGTCAGATACCGTGCCCGTCGGCGGCTGTTCCCGAAGGTGAGCGTCCCGTTCCCGAAGGGGTGAGTGTCATGCACAAGCGTCCTCCGTGTCCGCGACCGCCCGGTGCTCCGCGCTGGGTCGCGATGTTCCACCAGCCCTCCCAGGACTCCTGGACGGTGGGCGCCGAGTCCCCCGACCGGGCTCCTGTGCTGTACGCGGTAGGAGACATGACCCAGACCGTGCGGGCGCGCGGCGAGGAGGTGACGGTTGCCCTGTGGGGGCCCAAGGACGGTGCCTGGCACCTCTTCGATGCCCCGGTCGGCAAGGCGTCCGCTCCCGCTCCGGCGACCTCGGGCGCGGGCCCCGCGCCCGGCGCCGGTGAGCCGGCCAAGCTCGCGGAACGCATGACGAACCGCCGGCACCAGGTGCTCATGGCCGGTCTGGGCAAGGCGGGCCTGTACGACCTGAGCCCCGAGGACGGCGAGGCGGTGCGGACGCTGGCCGACCTGCTCGACGAACCCACGGTCCGCCGGGTGGCCCACTGGCTCTCGGTCGCGGGCGGGGAGCGGTAGCGAGAACGGGCCCGGTTCGGCGCGCGGGCGTGGCGGGTGGGGGTCCAACCCGGCGAGCGATGGCGAGAACAGGGCTGGTTCAGTGAGCGGTTCGCCGGGCAGTGACGTTCAGGAAGCCACCGTCCAGGGCTGGAGGACGCATGAAGGTCTCCGTCGACCGCTCTCTGTGCTACGGCTCCGCCGAGTGCGCGCACCGGGCGCCGGGCGTGTTCGCGTTCGAGGACGGCTACGGCGTCGTACGGCCCGGCCGGGAGGGGGCCGCCGACGACCCGCAGGTCCAGGAAGCAGCCGAGAAGTGCCCCTCGCAGGCGATCGGGCTCAGGGAGTAGGGACAGGGAGCAGGGACCCAGGGAACCCGGGGGCCTGGCGAAGCTCACGCGCAGGTCCTCCGGCAGGAAGTGCCGGCAAGTGCGCGGACAGCGCGAGACCCCCGGCTGAACCCGGCCGGGGGTCTTTTCGTGTCGACTGGTGCGTACGCAAGTCGCCGTGCGGTCGAGACGTTGCGGTACTGCGTGGGCGGGAGGTCAGCAGTCGAGCTGAGCGGCCGAGGGCCCTTCGGGGGTGGTCGTGGTCTCCGCCTGGGTGTCGGTGAGGGGACGGTGCCGGCAGCTGGGGGACTTTCCGTGGGCCTCGGCCCGGATGCGCTGCTTCATCGTGGGGGGCAGGGCGCCGGCATGGGACCAGGTCCAGTGGCGTGGTGCCGGGATCGTCGGGATGGTCCTGTGCGCGGTGCCGGTGCTGGGGTTCTCGGGCCGGGGTGCGGCCGCCGCGGTCGTGGCGGTCGTGGTGGTGACGAGTCCGAGCGCCGTGCACAGCGCGAGAAAGGCGGTGACGATAGCGGTCCACAGCTTCATGACCTTGTTCTGGGTCATGGCCCCTCACTTTCGGGTTGGGCGATTTGCGTACTTTGCTCATGATGTGTATGTGGGCCGCGAAGTGGTGGACCGACGCCCGTGGCGCGTCGATGTTCCGATGAACACCACTCGGATGGCCGTAAGAGGGTGGGAAAACCTCAAAACCTGGTGAGAGTGAGCGAAGGGGGAGCAAAGTAACCGTCCGTGGAGGTGCGATCACCCTCCGATCGGAATGGCGCCGGACCTGGCTCATTGCGCTGCCGGAGGCGGGAGTTGGGGCCCGGCGCAGGTCACCGATCGATATCGGTCGGTGTGTATAGTCGGGCGCCAGAGGTCCCCTACGTCAAGGAAAGACGAGGTCGCGCGGTGAAGAAGCTGCTCCTGGTCGCACTGGCCGCCATCGGCGGGCTCCTCGTGTACCGCCAGATCCAGGCGGATCGCGCCGAGCAGGACCTGTGGACGGAGGCGACTGACTCCGTGCCCACGGGTTCGTGAGTGCCGATACCAGAATCTGAATCAGGCCCCGACCGCCCTTCGCGGTCGGGGCTTTGTGCTGCCCGCGCCCCCGCCTGTTGTGTTGCGGGGGCGCGCGGGGTGCTGTAGCTGCCGGACACGCGCCAACGGGCGTTGCCGGGCGTTTCGGACGGCCGTCCGCGTTGCCCGGATGGCGCAGGGGCGTACGGGGCAGGATGGAGCGCGGTCCGGTACGACTCGAGGAGGGCGGCACGTGTACGACTGGGGAGGGCGGCACGTGCGGGAGCGGGGGCGGCCTACGGCGTGGTGGCGGCGGTACGGCCGCCGGGTGATCTCCGGCGCCCTGCGGACGGCCCTGCTGCCGGGGCTGTGCGCGCTGCTGGTCCTGCCGGGCGGCACGGCACCGGCGTACGGGAGCGCGACCGCCGCCGGGAGCGGGCCGCCGGAGTCGTACGCCTTCGCGCCCGGCGCCCGCACCGTCGTGGGCGCGACGGGCACCGCGTCGGCACCACAGCTGGACCCGGGCGGCAGCTACCGCAGCTCCGTGCCGAGGAACGGCACGCTCTACTACCGGCTCCAGCTCGGGGCAACCGACACGGCCTACGTCCCCGTCACCGCCGTACCCCCGGCCGACGCCACCGTCTCCGCCACCGACGGCATCAGCGTGTCGGTCCAGGACGCCACCGGCACGCCCTGTTCCTTCGCCAACGCCCGCTTCGGCGCCGGGCTCAGCCCGCGTCCGGTCACCGCCCTGGGGCAGCGGGAGGCCGGCAAGGCGGTGTGCCAGGGCAGGGGGACGTACTACGTGGTCGTCCGACGCGTCGACGCCCAGGGCCCCGGTACGGCCACCCCCACCCAGCGCTGGGACCTGGAGATCGCGCCCGTCACGGAACCGCGTACGGCGCGGACCGGGGCCACCACGGCGCCGCAGGCCTGGGACTCCGCCACGCCCGAGCCGCTCGCCGCAGAACCCCGGGACCGCTCCGGCGGCGCCGGATTCGCCTCCGCGAGCCCGCTGGGCCAGGGGGTCTGGCGGACGTCCCTCGTGCCCGGCGAGACCCGGTTCTACAAGGTGCCGGTGGACTGGGGCCGACAGCTCCACGCCTCCGCCGAACTGGGCAGCGCCACCGGGCACGGCTATGTCGGCGGCGCCCTGGACCTCTCCCTCTACAACCCCGTCCGCGGCTACGTCGAGGACGCCGCCCTCGGCTACACCGGCACGCAGAGGCCCGCCGTACTCGCTCCGCTCCCGCCGGTGGAGTACGCCAACCGCTACTCCGTCCCCGCCGGGGTGACCTCCGTCCGCTTCGCCGGCGACTACTACCTGGTGCTGCACCTCAGCGAGCAGATGACCGGCACGTTCGGGCGGGGGCCCTTCGGGGTGACCCTGCGGGTGCGGCTGGCCGGGCGGGCGCACGCCGGGCCGGAGTACGCCGGGCGGCCCGTGCCGGGGGAGGTGTTCACGGTCACGGAGCAGGACCGGGAGGCGGCGCTCACCGGGAGCACCGGGGGCGGGGACGCCCCCGTGATGAGGCTGGTCGCGACCGGCGGAATCGGCCTGGGTACGGCGCTGCTGCTCGTGCTCGCCGGGTGGACGGCGACGGCGCGGCGGGCTCAGCGGACTTCGCGGGCTCAGACGCGGGTCAACGCCCAGAAACCCACGGCGTAGCAGGCCAGCGCCAGCAACACCATCGGGATCGCGACCTTGGCCGGCGGCCCGGGCCGCCGGTTCCGCCTGGCCCGGCGCCCTCTCCGCCCGTGGACGGGCACGTCTGCGATCGGCTGGGCCGGTGACGGCACCTGCGCGTTCTGAGCGGTGTACGCAGCAGTGGAGGCATCGACGCGATGGCCCGCCGGCGCGCCGGGGGACGGCGCGGTGCTCCAGGGGGCGTGCGCAGCTCCGGGAGCCTGGTGAGCATGGGGGCTGTGGACCTGGGGGCCGATGTACGGCTCGTGGAGGGGGAGTTGAGGGGTGTGAGAAGGGTGGGAGGGAGGCTGGAGCTGTTGGATGTCGGAGGCCGGGGGTTCCTGGACGGAGGCCGGGGGATCCAGGGGCGGCGGCAGACGGAAACTGCCGGTGTCCGAGAGTGAGCCGGTGCCCGCGTCGGTCCCCGAATCCGTACCGCCACTGTCACCCACATCGGCGACGGCGCCCGTGGCCGGGCTCGTATCCGCGTCCCCGGCCAGTTCCGCGGCGACTCCGGAGGCCCTCTTGAGGGGGCCGTCGGGGCCGAACCCGGGCGGAAGCGAGCCGAGTTGGTCGAAGATCTCGATCAGCTCGTCGTCGGGTTCGGGCTCCGGCAGGAGTTCCGCCGCGGAGGCGAGTGCCTTGCGCGCACCCGTGGCGGTACGGAAACGCGCGGCCGGGTCGGGCTGGAGCAGGCCGGCCACGACCTGCCAGAGCGGTTCCGGGATGCCCTTGGGCGGGCCGGGCGTCCCGTTCTCCACGAAGTACTGCACGAGCGCCTTGACGTCAGGCTTGGCGCCCTCGAGCAGATAGAGGGCGACCAGGCCCACGGCGAACAGGTCGGCGGGAAAGTCGGGTTCGGCGCCGAGCATCTGCTCGGGGGCGAGGTAACCGGGCGTGCCCACCACGAGGTTGGTCTCCGTCAGACGGGGCTCACCCAGCCGCATCGCGATGCCGAAGTCGGACAGCCGCAGCCGCGGCCGGCCGGTCCCGGTCGCCTCGAGAAGGATGTTGGCGGGCTTGATGTCCCGGTGGATGACGCCCTCGGCGTGCACGGCGGCGAGACCGGACAGGAGCTGGTCGAGCAGGGTGCACACGAACGCCGGCGGCAGCGGGCCGTAGTCGCCGACGAGGTGGACCAGGGAACCGCCGGTGACCAGGTCCATGGTGAAGAGCACCTTGTCGTCGTCGGCGGCCCAGCTGGCCGGGGCGAGGACATGGGGGTGGTCGATCCGCAGGGCCTGCTCCCGCACGAAACGCAGCAGCGAGTGGGCGTCACGCTGCTGGAGCACCTTGGCGGCCACATAGCGCCGTCGGCGGTGGTCCCAGGCACGCCACACGGCGCCCACGCCCCCGCGTCCGATCGGGTCGGCCAGCTCGTACCGGCCGGCGAACACCTCACCCATGGCGGTTCATCGCTCCTCCCCCGGGACCCGCGCGGATCCCCCTGCCCCTTGTTTCCCCGGTTCCCCCCGCTTCCCTCCGGTTCCCTCCCGGTCTCCCCGTGATGCCTCCTGGTCTCCCCGTGATGAGCGATACGACCCCGCACCACGTTCGAGGACCGGTCCATCCCCATGGACCGGCACCGACATCCCGCGCCCAGGCGCCCCCCTCACCGGACTCGGGCCCGGCCATGGCCCGGCCCACGGACCCCCTCCGTGGACCGGACCCGGCCGTGGAACCTAGTTCTGGTGGGACTGGTAGTGCGCGACGGCGTCGGAGGTACGGCCGGCGCCGTAGACGCGGAGGAACTCCGCCAGCTCGGGATGGCTCGGCGCGAGGCTGTCCGCGGCGTCGATGATGTCGCCCGCGGCGGCCACCGAGCGCAGCAGCGACTGGATCTCGCGGACCACCCGCTTGACCGTCGGCGCCCCCGAACCGCTCGTGGTCTGGGTGGTGTTGTTGAGCACGGAGCCCCCCTGAGACTTCTTGATCTCGTCCATGCGCTCGGTCGCCTCGGCGGCGCTCACACTGCCGTCCGCGACCTGCGCCGCCAGCTCCTGCAGCAGCTGCACCCGCTGGACGACGGCAGGATTGCCGATCTTCGCGCGCTGCCCGCTCATCAGCTGCGAGAGCATCGGAGCGGACAGCCCCAGGACCGCCGCGAGACGGGCCTGGTTGAGCCCGAGATCGTCGATGAGCTTACGGAAGAGCGCCCCCAACGGCTCCCCGTACCAGTTCCGCTGCAGCTCCCGCGCTCTGGCGGTGGCTTCCTGCTGTGCGGCGTCCATTGCGTCTCCCCATCGCTTCCCCTAAAAACCGCGCGGTTCGCTGTAGCGAACCACGTCGAGCATCTTACGGAGCGTGGTCATTCGCGGGGACCCCCAATCTTTTTGCGGGATACCGGGGGTGACCCGGTACTCTGGTCTGCGGCGCCCACCGGAACGTGGTTCCTCCGGCCGGGCCGCTGCTTCCCGGGGCCTTAGCTCAGTTGGTAGAGCGCCGTCTTTGCATGGCGGATGTCAGGGGTTCGACTCCCCTAGGCTCCACCCCGAAATGCCTCCCGACCTGCAAGAACGCAAGGTCGGGAGGCATTCTTCATGCGCAGGCCGCTGCTCGTACCCACAGTGGTGGGGCGGTGACAGGGAGAGCAGGGCCGCTGCTCGACGAGTGAGGGCTCGGGTCGGCGATCGCGTGGGACACCGGCTCGGCCGGACACCGGCCGGACCGGTGTGGAGTGGGCCTTCCCCGGACGCTCGTGGACGGCCCGGCTGTCGGCGAGGTGAGGAGCGACTCCGGCGCCTCCTGTCAGGTCACCGGGGACACCGAGGACGAAGAGGACGAAGAGGACGAAGAGGACGAAGTCCGGTTGTTCTCTGTGCTGTTGGGCCTCCCCGACGGGCGGGTCGGGTGGTTTCACGTGAAACGGGCCGTGGGTCAGCGAGCGTTCAACCCGGCTGACCCACGGCCCGTTTGACGTCCGACGGCAGGTGCTCGTGTCTGGCTGCTGTCCTCCGGCCGGACTACTGCTCGTCGTCCTCGTCCGCGGCGTCCTCCTCGGCCTGCTTCGCCTGGACCTCGGGGTCCAGAGCCGAGGCGCCGCTGCCGTCCACCGAGCTGATCCGGCCGCCCGACTCCGGCACCTCCGTCGCGGCCGGCGGTTCGACCAGCCAGTCGGGGTTGGCCTGCTTGTCCCACCACTTCCAGGCCGCGAAGGCACCACCGGCCAGCACGGTCAGCAGCGCCAGCGCCTTCAGGGTGCGGCCGGCCCTGCACCGGCGCTCGTTCCTGCGGGCCAGTTTCTGGATCTCCTCCGCCGAGACCTGACCACGCAGTGCGGCCAGGGCGGCCGCGCCACGCGCGGCGGCCTCCTCGCGGACCGGAGCGGTCGCGGCCACGGCCTGCTCAATCCTCGGACGCGAGTACTCGGCGGCCTGACGCGAGTACTCGGCAGCCTGCCGGGCAGCCTTACGGGCGCGGACGGCGGCCTCCTGCGCCGCCAGGTCCACCCTGGGCGGCACATGTGCACGAGCCTGCTCCAGACGCGGGGCGAGCCGGGCGTCGTACTGCACGCGGGCCTGCTCGGCGGCCTGCGACACCACGGGCGCCAGCCGTACGCGTGCCTCCTGCGCGTAGAGCGCGGCACGCTCCTTGGCCGTGTCGGCGTAGGGCGCCACCACTTCCGCGGCGTGCAGCACGCTGTCCTTCGCCGAGCCGGTCGCGGAGCGCACGCTGTCGATGCGGGTCACGGGTTCCTCCTCCTCGGTGGCGTACGGTATTTCGACTTTCCACCCTTTTACGGATCATGCCTGCCAACGGTCTGCACGGCATGCGAGGGCGGGCATATGGGTGCCTATTGCTTCCTTCGGCGCGATTCCGGGTGATCCCGGGCAACTCGATCCTGTCGTCGACACTGCCACGAATCGCCGCCGAGCGCTGCCTTCCGGGCGGAACTCATGCCTGCCGGGCGACGTACGGGCCCGGCCGTGCGAGGATCGGGGAGTCACAGAAAGACAACGGAAGGCAGATCGTGGCTGAGCAGCTTTACGCCACCCTGAAGACCAACCACGGCGACATCGTGGTCCAGCTTTTCCCGAACCATGCGCCGGAAACGGTCAGGAACTTCGTCGAGCTGGCACAGGGCCAGCGCGAGTGGACCCACCCCGGCACGGGTGAGAAGAGCAAGAAGCCGCTCTACAACGGCACGATCTTCCACCGTGTCATCAGCGGCTTCATGATCCAGGGCGGCGACCCGCTGGGCAGCGGCATCGGCGGCCCCGGCTACAAGTTCGGGGACGAGTTCCACCCGGACCTGTCCTTCAACAAGCCGTACCTGCTGGCCATGGCCAACGCCGGCCCCGGCACCAACGGCTCGCAGTTCTTCATCACCGTCGCCCCGACGACGTGGCTGAACCGCAAGCACACCATCTTCGGCGAGGTCACCGACCCGGCCAGCCAGAAGGTCGTCGACGCCATCGTCGGCGTGCCCACCGGCCGCAACGACCGCCCGGTGAACGACGTCGTGATCAACGAGGTCGTCGTCGAGAAGCGCGAGGGCTGAGCCCACCGCTCCCCGGGCACCCCGCAGGGAGACGCCGCCACGTCCCACCGGGACACGCCCGAACATCCCCCAGGGAACCAAACGCCCCGCTCGTCCGTACCAAGGATGAGCGGGGCGGGGCCTTGCCGGGGGGCAGTCCCACGACGAACAAGGGGAACCGATGGACCACGCCGAAGGCAGCGCGCAGAACGCCGCTCACCGCGTGCCCGTGTGCTACCGACACCCGGACCGCGAGACCGGTGTGCGCTGCACCCGCTGCGAGCGCCCCATCTGCCCCGAGTGCATGGTCAGCGCCTCGGTCGGCTTCCAGTGCCCCGAATGCGTGCGCGGCGGCAGCGGCACCGGCCACGCACCCACGGCGTCCCGGCCCCGCACGGTCGCCGGCGGCACGGTCACGGCCGACCCACGGCTGCTCACCAAGGTGCTGATCGGCATCAACCTCGTCGTGTTCCTGGCACAGATCGCCGCCGGTGACCGCTTCACCAACCGGTTCGAGCTGATCGGACAGGCCTACACCCCTCTGCTTCCCGGGGTGCAGGGCATCGCCCAGGGCCAGTACTACCGCATGCTGACCGCGATGTTCCTGCACGGCGGCTACGCGCACATCCTCTTCAACATGCTCAGCCTGTGGTGGATCGGCGGCCCCCTGGAGGCAGCCCTCGGCCGCGCCCGCTATCTCACCCTCTACTTCGTCTCGGGCCTCGCCGGCAGCGCCCTCACCTATCTGCTGGCCGCACCCAACCAGCCCTCCCTCGGCGCCTCCGGAGCGATCTTCGGTCTCTTCGGCGCGACCGGCGTACTGATGCGCCGGCTCAACTACGACATGCGCCCGCTCATCGCCCTGCTGGTGATCAACCTCATCATCACCTTCACCTGGGCGAACATCGCCTGGCAGGCCCACATCGGCGGCCTGGTCGCCGGTGTCGTCACCGGGTACGCCATGGTCCACGCCCCGCGCCGGCGGCGGACGCTGGTCCAGTACGGCACCTGTGCGGTCGTACTCGCCGTCGTGGTGGTGCTCACGCTGGTCAGGACCACTCAGCTCACCTGATACCGAACCGTTGTCCACAGGGTGTGCCGGATCTTGTGCACCCTGTGCGGGCACAGCTGTGCCCCCTGTCGCTCGGATGTGTTTCCGCAGGTCAGACAGGGGGCCAACAGGTGTACGAGGGGCGGTGGGCCAGTCATACCGGCGTCAACGCCCGATGGGTTATCCACAGATCGTCGTTCTTTTCCCCATGTGGAAAACGCCTGTGGATAACTCAGTGGATAGCCCTGGGCAGAGCTACTTCCACTGCGTGGAGACGCCGAAGCCGGCGGCGATGAAGCCGAAGCCGACCACGATGTTCCAGTTGTCCAGCGCGTTGATGGGCAGCGAGCCGTCGGTCACATAGAAGACGACGATCCAGGCCAGGCCGATGATGAACATGGCCAGCATGACAGGCGCGACCCAGCCGCGGCTGTTCAGCTTGATCGCCTGTGCCTGCTTCGCCGGCGGCGGCGTGTAGTCGGCCTTCTTGCGGATACGTGACTTCGGCACGAGGGTCTCTCCTGTCGATGCGCTGCGTGGCCGCGCAGGTAACCGGTTCGGGGCTCGGGGCAGCGTACAAGGTGTCAAGACGACGACTCTGTGTGCTCCCCCGGGCGTCCGTTAGCGTAGTGCTTCCGTGGCGCCGAAGGAGATAAGGGTACGTTGAGCAATTCTGCCGACTCCACCGGGACGCAATCAACGGGCTCCGGCCCTGGCCGCCGGCGTTTCCGCCCGGTGCGGATGCTCACGGCGGCCGTCTTCGCCCTCGCGGGACTGATCTTCTTCACCAGCTTCAACACGGCCAAGGGCACCGACATCCGTCAGGACGGCTCTCTGCTGAAGCTGTCCGACCTGATCCAGCAGCGCAGCCGCAAGAACAAGGAGCTGGACGAGTCCAACGCGGCCCTGCGCGGGAGCGTGGAGTCCCTCGCCGAGAGCGACGACGGCAGCAGCAAGGCGCAGGACCGCAGGCTCAGCGGGCTGGAGAGGAGTGCCGGCACCCAGAAGCTCACCGGCCACGCCATCACCGTCACCCTCAACGACGCGCCGCCCAACGCCACCGCCAAGCTCCCCGGCTATCCCGAGCCGCAGCCCGACTATCTGGTCATCCACCAGCAGGATCTGCAGGCCGTGGTGAACGCGCTGTGGCAGGGCGGCGCCCAGGGCATCCAGGTCATGGACCAGCGGCTGATCTCCACCAGCGCGGTGCGCTGCGTCGGCAACACCCTGATCCTCCAGGGCCGGGTGTACTCACCGCCGTACAAGATCACGGCGGTCGGTGATCCGGACAGGTTGCAGCAGGCGCTCGCGGCGAGCAAGGCGATCCAGACCTACATGGTGTACGTCAACGTCTACGGGCTCGGCTGGAAAGTCACCGACGACGGGACGGTGACTCTTCCCGGCTACTCGGGCACAGTGGATCTGCACTACGCCAAGCCCGTGCAGTAGCCAGCCATCCGTCCCGGAGGCGCCGGTGCGCGTGATCGTCCGGACCGTCAGCGAGCTGTGCATCACCGTCGGCACCCTGATCGTGCTCTTCGTGGCCTACGTGCTGTTCTGGACGGGCGTGCGGGCCGACGGTGCCATGAACGACCAGATCGACCAGCTGCACCGGCAGTGGTCGAAGGGCAGTGTGCGGCCGGTGGCCGCCGCCCCGGGCGGTCAGACGGTCACCGTGACGAGACCGCAGCCCTACCACTACGGCAAGGCTTTCGCGATCATGTACATCCCGCGGCTCGGTTTCACGTGGAACAAGCCGGTCCTGGAGGGCACCGGCCGGGACGTACTGGCGAAGGGGCTCGCCCACTACGCGGGCACCGCGCAGCTCGGCCAGGAGGGGAACTTCGCGGTGGCCGGTCACCGGCGCACGTACGGCGACCCGTTCAAGGACTTCCCCGAACTGCGCCCGGGTGACGCCGTAGTCCTCACGGACGGGACGACCTGGTTCACGTATCGGATCGACAAAGGGCCCTACAAAACCGTGCCGACGGACGTTGAGGTCATCGACCCTGTGCCACGTAAGTCCGGGTACATGCGTCCGGGCCGGTATCTGACGCTGACCACGTGCGATCCGGAATGGGGGCACAGTCACCGGCTGATCGTCTGGGCGCACCTGGATTCCACACAGTCCGTGGAGGCAGGCGAACCGGAGGCTCTGCGCCGTTAGTCTGGTGGCGTACGGCGTGAGTCAGGTGCCGTGGGGATACGGAAGGAACGGCATGTACGGCTGGATCTGGCGGCATCTGCCGGGGAACGCGTGGGTGAAGGCGCTGATCTCACTCCTGCTGATCCTGGCCGCGGTCTACGTCCTGTTCCAGTACGTCTTCCCGTGGGCCGAACCGCTGATGCCCTTCAACGATGTGACGGTGAACAACCAGTGAGTGCGCGGATTCTCGTCGTCGACAACTACGACAGCTTCGTCTTCAACCTGGTCCAGTACCTGTACCAGCTGGGTGCCGAGTGCGAGGTCCTGCGCAACGACGAGGTGTCGACCGCGCATGCCCAGGACGGCTTCGACGGGGTGCTGCTGTCGCCCGGACCGGGGACGCCGGAGGAGGCCGGGGTGTGCGTGGACATGGTCCGCCACTGCGCGGCCACCGGGGTACCGGTCTTCGGGGTGTGCCTCGGCATGCAGTCGATGCAGGTGGCGTACGGCGGTGTCGTGGACCGGGCGCCGGAGCTGCTGCACGGCAAGACCTCGCTGGTGGAGCACGAGGGCAAGGGCGTCTTCGCGGGCCTGCCCTCGCCCTTCACGGCGACCCGCTACCACTCCCTGGCCGCCGAGCCGGCGACGGTCCCGGCCGAGCTGGAGGTGACCGCCCGCACCCACGACGGCATCATCATGGGCCTGCGGCACCGTGAACTCCCGGTCGAGGGCGTGCAGTTCCACCCCGAGTCGGTGCTGACCGAGCACGGACACCGGATGCTGGCCAACTGGCTGGTGGAGTGCGGCGACCAGGGTGCCGTGGCGAGGTCGACGGGGCTGGCCCCGGTGGTGGGCAGGGCCACGGCGTGACCGCGCTGCGCCCGGAGCGCGAGACCGGTGCCTCGTACGGGGATCAGTCGTACGAGGCTTCCGGTGCGCTTGGGGACTGGGACGCGGGCGCGTACCAGGAGCCGTACGGGGAGCCGTACGAGCGGGCATACGAGCAGGCGCACGAGCGGGCGCCGAACGAGCAGCCGTACCGGCCCGTTCCGGACGACGAGACGATGGCGCTGCGGGTCCCCGATGCGCTGACGGGCTCGGAGAGCGGGCCCCTGGGCGCCTCTGCGGCCCCTTCCGCCTCTTCCGCCACCGGACCCGCGGTCGGTGGCCGTGCGGCCCGCAGAAAGGCCGCCAAGCGCCGTGGCGGGCGCCATGGCGGCGGCCGGGAGACGGCACCCGCGGAGACGGGCGCGACGGCGGAGTCCGGCCGGCCGCTGTCCCGGGTGGAGGCGCGGCGGCAGGCGCGGCTGCGCAAGCCGAGCCCGGGCGTCGTCGCGAGCCGCGCGATCGGGGAGGTGTTCATCACCACCGGCGTGCTGATGCTGCTGTTCGTCACCTATCAGCTGTGGTGGACCAACGTCCGCGCCCATGCGCAGGCGGGCAGTGAGACGCACCAGCTCCAGGACGACTGGGCGAGCGGCAAGCGCAACCCGGGGGTCTTCGCGCCGGGTCAGGGCTTCGCCATCCTGCACATCCCCAAGCTCGACGTGGTCGCGCCGATCGCGGAGGGCGTCAGCACCGAGAAGGTGCTCAACAAGGGCATGGTCGGGCACTACGGCGAGCCCCCGCTGAAGACGGCGATGCCCGATGCCAGGACCGGCAACTTCGGCCTGGCCGCCCACCGCAACACGCACGGCGAACCGTTCCGGTACATCAACAGGCTCAGGCCCGGTGACGCGGTCGTGGTCGAGACGCAGGACACGTACTTCGTGTACAAGGTGACCTCGACGCTGCCGGTGACCTCGCCGTCCAACACCAGCGTGCTGGACCCCGTCCCGAGGGGCTCGGGCTTCACCGAACCCGGCCGCTACATCACCCTCACCACCTGCACGCCGGAGTTCACCAGCAAGTACCGGCTGGTCGTCTGGGGCAAGATGGTCGAGGAACGCCCGCGCAGCAAGGGCAAGCCGGACGCGCTCATCGAGTAGGGCATCAGCAGGGCTGAAGCGAGCAGGGCTGAAGCGAGCAGGCTGAAGCGAGTAGGGGCAGAGGAACTGTGGCAGCGACCGCCGACGACACCGAAGAACACACGGACGCGTCCGACGCGCATCCCGCCCCGCGCGGCCGGCGCCCCGGCCGTATCGCGACGGCGGTCAGCGTCCTCGGTGAAATCCTCATCACCGCAGGCCTGTTGCTCGCCCTCTTTGTCGTCTACTCCCTGTGGTGGACGAACGTGATAGCGGACCGCAAGGCCGACAAAGAGGCCGAAAAGGTGCGCCAGCACTGGGCGCATGCCACGGACTCCGGTCCGGGCGCGCTGGACACCAAGGACGGCATCGGCTTCCTACACGTGCCCGCGATGCACAACGGGGTGGTCCTGGTCGAGAAGGGCACGGGCACGGACGTCCTGAACGACGGCGTGGCCGGCTACTACACGGACCCGGTCGAGGCCACGCTCCCCACGAGCGGCAAGGACGGCAACTTCACCCTCGCCGCGCACCGGGACGGGCACGGCGCGAAGTTCCACAACATCGACAAGGTGAAGACGGGCGACCCGATCGTCTTCGAGACGCGGGACGACTGGTACGTCTACAAGGTGTACTCGATCCTCCCGGAGACCTCGAAGTACAACGTCAAGGTCATCGACCAGGTCCCGAAGGAGTCCGGCAAGAAGAAGCCGGGCCACTACATCACCCTGACGACCTGCACGCCCGTGTACACCTCGGAGTACCGCTACGTGGTCTGGGGCGAACTGGTCCGCGTGGAGAAGGTGGACAGCAAGCGGACTCTGCCGGAGGAACTGCGGAGCTGACAGCCGGCTCCGCCCACGTCTTCAGACCACAGGGCCCTTGGCACCGTCGCGCGGTGCCAAGGGCCCTGTGGTCTGAGGCGGATGCGTCCTGCGTGCGCTAGCCCGTTATGCCGCCGAAGATGTTGCCCCCGTTGTTGCCTCCGCCATTGCCGCCGATGTCCACGGTGGTCAGGACGATCGGGGTGCTGGCCGGGTCCGCCTGGGTTCCCGCCGGCGGGTTCTGCTGGATGACCCGTGCCTTGTCGTCGTTGGGTCCGCTGACCTGGATCTGTGTGTAGCCGTTCTGCTGAAGGATCTGCTCGGCCTGCTTCAGGGTCTGGCCCGTGACGTTCGGCACCTGCCCCTGCGTCTGGCCGCCCTGGAACTTGCCGACGTTGATCACGATGCTCGCGTTCTTGTCGAGCTGCTGGCCCGCCGCCGGGTTGGTCGAGAGGACCTTGCCGTCGTCGCCCTGGTTGGGGGTGACCTGGTCGGAGCAGGTGGGCACGAGGCCCATCCCCGTCAGCTCGGCCTTCGCCTCGTCACAGGACTTGCCGATGACGTCACTGGGAATGGTGACCTTGTCCGCGGGCTTGGCGACCGTGAGGGTGATCGTGGAGCCCTTCTGCTTCTGGGTGCCACCCTGCGGGTCCTGCTTGATGACCACGCCGGGCGTCCGGTCCGACACCTCGGTCTGCTGCTCGACCTGGAAGCCCTTCGCCTTGAGCTGGGCCTCGGCCTGGTCGTACGGCAGGCTCGTGACATCCGGCACGTCGACCTTCGGCGCCCCCGTCGACACCACCAGGGTGATGGTGTCGCCCTTCTTGACGTCCGCACCCGCCTTGGGGTCCTGGGAGCAGACGTTGCCCTTCGGCTGGTTGTCGCACGGCTTGCGGACGGGGGGCGCCAGTTTCAGGTCCGAGTTGGCGGCCATCTTCTGGGCGGTGGAGTAGCTGTTGTCGACGAAGTTCGGGGCCGGGAAGGTCTGGTTCGTGTTCTTGCCGTCGGCCACCCACTTCCCGATCAGGATCGCGCCGATCAGGACCAGGACGCCCGCGACCACCAGCAGGATCGTGGAGGTGTTGGACTTCTTCTGCGGCTGGCGGCGGCGGCCGGAGGGTTCGTCGTAGCCATAGCCGCCGTCGTCCGGGTTCATCGGCGGGAGCATGGACGTCGCTCCCGCGCCGGTGTCCGGGCGCAGGGCCGTCGTGGGCTGGTCGTCGGGATAGCCGCCGTAGCCCACCGCGCCCATCGCGGCCGTCGCCGCGACCGGCTGGCCGTCCAGGCAGGCCTCGATGTCGGCGCGCATCTCGTCGGCCGACTGGTAGCGGTAGTCCGGGTCCTTGACCAGCGCCTTCAGGACGATCGCGTCCATCTCGGGCGTGATCTCGGGGTCGAAGACCGACGGGGGCTGGGGTTCCTCGCGGACGTGCTGGTACGCCACGGCCACCGGGGAGTCGCCGACGAAGGGCGGGCGGACCGTCAGCAGCTCGTAGAGCAGGCAACCCGTCGAGTACAGGTCCGACCGCGCGTCGACCTGTTCGCCCTTCGCCTGTTCCGGCGAGAGGTACTGGGCCGTACCGATCACCGCCGCCGTCTGGGTCATGGTCATGCCGGCGTCGCCCATGGCGCGGGCGATGCCGAAGTCCATCACCTTGACCTGGCCGTTGCGGGTCAGCATGACGTTGGCCGGCTTGATGTCGCGGTGGACGATGCCGTTGCGGTGGGCGTACTCCAGGCCCTGGAGGATGCCGATGGTCATCTCCATCGCCCGCTCGGGCAGGAGCTTGCGCCCGGAGTGAAGAAGCTCACGCAGTGTGGAGCCGTCGACGTACTCCATGACGATGTACGGGATCGAGACCCCGTCGATGTAGTCCTCGCCCGTGTCGTAGACCGCAACGATCGCGGGATGGTTGAGCGAGGCGGCCGACTGGGCCTCCCGGCGGAACCGGGCCTGGAAGGAAGGGTCGCGTGCCAGGTCGGCGCGCAGGGTCTTCACTGCCACGGTGCGGCCCAGGCGGGTGTCATGCGCGAGGTAGACCTCGGCCATGCCACCACGGCCGAGCACCTGGCCCAGCTCGTACCGGCCGCCGAGGCGACGCGGCTCTTCCATAGCTACCTACCAGCCCTCTCCGTCGGTCTCGGCCGCGCACCCACGTGCACGGCCGGAGGCTGCCGTCCGGGCCTACCGTACCCGGCTCGCTTTGTGTGACCTGGCCAAGCCCGTAACCCGATACAGGACCGGTATCGCAACGTGCGGCGATGTGAAGGGGGTGTGATGGGGGTCACTTCCGTCACTTCTTGGACTGGATGACCGCCTCCATGACGTTCTTGGCGATCGGCGCGGCCAGGCCGCCACCGGAGATGTCGTCGCGGTTGGCGCTCTCGTCCTCGATGACCACGGCCACGGCGACCGGCGCGCTGCCGTCGGGCAGCTTGGCGTAGGAGACGAACCACGCGTACGGGTTGGCGCTGTTCGCCACACCGTGCTGCGCGGTACCGGTCTTGCCGCCCACGGTGACGTTCGGGATCTGCGCCTTCGTACCGGTGCCCTGCTTGACGACGGTCTCCATCATGGACTGCAGGATCTGTGCGTTGGCCGGCGACAGCGGCCGGCTCATCTCCTGCGGCTGGGTCTTCTCCACCGGGTCGAGGTTGGAGGACTGCAGCTCGTCCACCATGTACGGCTTCATCAGCTTGCCGTCATTGGCGACCGCCGAGGCGACCATGGCCATCTGCAGCGGGGTCGCGGCGGTGTCGAACTGACCGATCGAGCTGAGCGCCGTCTGCGGGCTGTCCATCTCCTTGGGGAAGACGGACGCGGTCGACCGCACCGGGACGAACTGCTCGGAGTTGAAGCCGAACTTCTCGGCCTCGGCCAGCATCTTGTCCTTGCCGAGCTGGGCCCCGATGTGACCGAAGACCGTGTTGCAGGAGATGCGCAGCGCCTCCCGGAGGGACACGTTCTTGCACTGGATGCTGCCCTCGTTCTTCAGCTCGCGCGTGGTGTTCGGCAGCGTGTAGGGCTGCGGGGAGTCGGTGGCCTGGTCCGCCGAGTTGTACAGCCCGTTCTCCAGCGCCGCCGACGCGGTGACCAGCTTGAACGTGGAGCCCGGAGGATAGGTCTCGCGCAGCGCACGGTTCAGCATCGGGTCGGAGGGGTCGTTCTGCTTCTGGAGCTTGTTCCAGTTCGCGGAGTCCGTGCCGGTGGAGTTCCCCGCGAAGGACGACGGGTCGTACGACGGGTAGGAGGCCAGCGCGAGGATCTTGCCGGTGGACGGCTCCAGGGCGACCACCGCGCCCTTGCCGCCCTGTGCCTTCAGCCCGTTGAACGCCGCCTTCTGCGCGGCCGCGTTGAGCGTGGTGACGACGTTGCCGCCCTGCCTCGGCTTTCCCGTGATCATGTCGAGGGTGTTGCGGAAGAAGAGCCGGTCGTCGTTGCCGGTGAGGATGCCGTCGTCGATGTTCTCCAGCTGGCTGGCGCCGAAGGCCTGCGAGGAGTAGCCGGTCACCGGGGCCCACATGGCCCCGTCCTTGTAGGTGCGCTTGTACTTGAAGTCGCCGTTCTTGGACACGACGGACCCGGTTATCGGGCTGCCGTCGACGATGATGTCGCCGCGCGGGTGCGCGTACCGCTCGATGGAGACCCGGCGGTTGTCCTTCTCGGTCGCCAGCTGGTCGGCCTTGAGGTACTGGAGGTAGTTGTCGCGGATCAGCAGGGCCAGGACGAGGAGGCCGCAGAAGATCGCGATCCGGCGCAGGGGCTTGTTCATGACGGGCGGACCACCTGGGTCATCTCGGCGTCGGGGTTCGTGGCGGGGGTGGGCGCCGGGCGGCGGGCGGTGTCGCTGATACGGATCAGGATGCCGATCAGCGCCCAGTTGGCCAGCACGGAGGAACCGCCGTACGCGACGAACGGCATCGTCATACCGGTCAGCGGGATGAGGCCCATCACACCGCCGGCCACGACGAACACCTGCAGGGCGAACGCGCCGGACAGGCCGACGGCGAGCAGCTTGCCGAAGGGGTCGCGGGCGGCGAGGGCGGTGCGCAGGCCACGCTCCACGATCAGGCCGTAGATCAGCAGCATCGCCATGATGCCCGCCAGGCCCAGCTCCTCGCCGAAGGTGGCGAAGACGAAGTCGGAGTTGGCGGCGAACTTGATCAGGTCCGAATGGCCCTGCCCCCAGCCGGTGCCGAGGGTGCCGCCGGAGCCGAACGCCCACAGGGACTGCTGCAGCTGGTCGGAGTGGAGGATGCCGTCGTGGGTGACCTGGCGGCTGAGCTGGTACTCGCGCATCGGGTCGAGCCACGCGTTCACACGCGTCTGGATGTGCGACTCGAAGCTCGCCACGCCGACGGCACCGACCGCTGACATCAGCAGACCGAAGACGATCCAGCTGGTCCGCTCGGTGGCGACGTACAGCATGATCACGAACATGCCGAAGAACAGCAGCGAGGTACCCAGGTCGGTCTCGAAGACCAGGATGAGGATCGACATCGCCCACACGACCAGGATCGGACCGAGGTCACGGCCGCGTGGCAGGTACAGGCCCATGAAACGGCGGCTGGCCAGGGCCAGCGCGTCCCGCTTCACCATCAGATAACCGGCGAAGAAGACCGCGAGGACGATCTTCGCGAACTCACCGGGCTGCAGGGAGCCCAGGCCGGGGACGCGGATCCAGATCTTGGCGCCGTAGATGTCGGCCCCGAGACCCGGCACCAGCGGCAGGAGCAGCAGCACCAGGGCGCTGACCATGGAGATGTAGGTGTAGCGCTGCAGGACCCGGTGGTCCTTCAGGAAGATCAGCACCGCGGCGAACATGGCGATGCCCAGCGCGCTGTACAGCAGCTGGCGGGGCGCGGCCGCGGCGAAGTGGGGCAGCGACTGCAGCAGCTTCGACTGGTCCAGCCGCCAGATCACCACGAGCCCGAGCCCGTTGAGCAGCGTGGCCAGCGGCAGCAGCAGCGGGTCGGCGTACGGGGCGAACTTCCGTACGGCGAGATGGGCGACGCCGGCCAGCAGACCGAGACCGAGGCCGTAGGACAGCAGCCCGGCGGGCACCGAGTTGTTGATGGCCAGGCCCACGTTGGCGTAGGCGAACACCGGGATGGCCACGGAGAAGACGAGCAGGGCCAGCTCGGTGTTGCGGCGGCTCGGAGCGCCGATCGCGCCGATCGTGGACGTGTGGTGCGTCGGTGGGTTAGTCGTACTGCTCATCGTGTGACAGGGCCTCTCGCGGCTTCGCTACTGCTTGCCGCACTGATCGACGACCTTCTTCTCATCCTCGGAGAGGCTCGGGCCGGGGTTCGGAGTGGCGGACGCGGACGGCGGCTTCGAAGGGGTCTTCGTAGCGGGCGCCGAACCGGATGGGTGCGGTGTCGGTGTCGCCTTGGACGTGAAAGCGGTACGGGTGGTTCCCGTGGTGCCTCCGGCCTCGCCCTGGCCCGTCTTCGCGTTCCGCGTGGACTCGGCGGCCTGGCGCTCCGCGTTCTTCCGGCACGCGGAGGCCTGCACCGACAGTGCCTCGATCTTCGCCTGGGCCTGCTGCAGACCGCCCGCCGTGATCGTGTTCTTGACCTGCTTCTGCTGGTACGGCGGCAGGTACTTGAGTTCGATCTCGGGGTGGTCCTTCTCCACCTTCGACAGCGACACCCAGGCCAGGTCCTGGCTGATCCCGCGGTACAGCGCCACGTGCTCGCCCTTGGCGCCGACGTAGTACTGCGTCTGCGTCCACTGGTAGCCGCCGTAGAGGCCGCCGCCGATGACGGCGAGGGCCAGGGCGCTGTAGAGGGATCTCCTCAGCCACCTGCGCCCGCCGCGCGGCTTGGTGAAGTCGCCGTCGGCGTAGTCGTCGAAGCTGCCCGCCGGGATGTAGCCGGTGGTGTCGCCGGAGCCGGGCGGGCCGAACTCGCCGCCGCCGTGCCCGGGCGCCCGGCGGCCCAGGTGGGAGGCGCGGCCGGCCGGGGTCTGCATGATGCCGTTGTCGTGCAGATGGTGCTGGTTCTCGGCGACCGCGCCGACCACGACCGGCTGGTCGGACAGCTGCCCGGCGAGCGTGTCATTGGTGTCGAGGTCCAGGACGTCGGCGACGATGACGGTGATGTTGTCGGGGCCGCCGCCGCGCAGCGCGAGCTGGATCAGCTCCTGCACGGTCTCCTGCGGGCCCTGGTAGCTGGCGAGGGTCTCCTCGATCGTCTGGTGGGAGACCACCGCGGACAGACCGTCGGAGCAGATCAGATAGCGGTCGCCGGCCCGGACCTCACGGATCGACAGGTCGGGTTCGACGTGGTCGCCGCTGCCGAGGGCGCGCATCAGCAGGGAGCGCTGCGGGTGGGTGGTGGCTTCCTCTTCGGTGATCCGGCCCTCGTCCACGAGCCGCTGCACCCAGGTGTGGTCCTGGGTGATCTGCGTGAGCACTCCGTCACGCAGCAGATAGGCGCGGGAGTCGCCGACGTGGACGAGACCGAGCCGCTGCCCGGTCCACAGCAGGGCGGTCAGCGTGGTGCCCATGCCCTCGAGCTGGGGGTCTTCCTCGACCATGGCGCGCAGCTGGTCGTTGGCGCGCTGCACGGCCGTACCGAGGGAGGTGAGGATGTCGGAGCCGGGCACGTCGTCGTCGAGCGTGACCAGGGTGGAGATCACCTCGGAGGAGGCGACCTCGCCGGCCGCCTGGCCGCCCATGCCGTCGGCGATCGCGAGCAGCCGGGGACCGGCGTAACCGGAGTCCTCGTTGCCCTCCCGGATCATGCCTTTGTGCGATCCGGCGGCAAAGCGCAGTGACAGACTCATGCCCACCTCGCCAGTCGGCTCCGGGTACAGCCGGTCGTGTCGAGCCACACTGCCCACCCTCCGGTCGGGAGCGCGCCGGCGGCCGGGTGGCGGCCTGCCGCTGCGTGCTCGCTCCGCTCGCGCTCACTCATGATGTAGCACTACTTCCGCAGCTCGATGACGGTCTTGCCGATGCGGATCGGCGCGCCCAGCGAGATCGGTGTGGGGGTCGTCAGCCGGGACCGGTCCAGGTAGGTGCCGTTGGTGGAGCCGAGGTCCTCGACGATCCACTGGCCGTCGCGGTCCGGGTAGATCCTGGCATGACGGCTGGAGGCGTAGTCGTCGTCCAGCACGATCGTGGAGTCGTGCGCCCGGCCCAGCGTGATCGTCTGGCCCTGCAGCGCGACCGTGGTGCCCGTCAGTGTGCCCTCGGTCACCACCAGCTTGGTGGGTGCGTTGCGGCCACGCCGGCCGCCGCCCTGCTGGCCGCGCTGCTGCGGCGGCGCGGACTGCTGCCGGGCCGCCTGCTGCCGACCCTGCTGCTGGGCACGCCCGGCCTCCCTACGCGATCCGCGCTGGGTGACGCGCGTACCGAACAGGTCGCTCCGGATGACCTGCACGGCCACGATCACGAACAGCCACAGTACGGCCAGGAAACCCAGCCGCATGACCGTGAGGGTCAGCTCTGACATTGCCCCCGCTTCACCCTTCGGCTTGCCTATAGATAACGGTGGTGCTGCCCACGACGATCCGCGAGCCGTCGCGGAGCGTAGCGCGGGTGGTGTGCTGCCCGTCCACCACGATGCCGTTGGTGGAACCGAGATCCTGGATCGTCGAGGGCGTTCCGGTCCGGATCTCGCAGTGCCGGCGCGAGACGCCGGGGTCGTCGATCCGCACGTCGGCGTCGGTGCTGCGGCCCAGCACCAGTGTCGCGCGGGAGATCTGGTGGCGGGTGCCGTTGATCTCGATCCAGTACCGGGTGCGCCCGCCGCTCGTCGGGGCGGCCGCGGGCCGCTGGGTGGCGGGCTGGGGGTACCCGTAGCCGCCGGGC